>JBHEOL010000129.1:0-4740 GCA_046261635.1 Thermoanaerobaculia bacterium
CGAGGGTAGTCCACGCCGCCGAGGGGGACGAGGTCATCGAGTTCGGTCTCAGGAGGGCGCAGGGACCGGACGGGGGGGTGGGCGCTTCGCGCGCCGCCTGGATCGGCGGCTGCCATGCGACCTCGAACGTCCTTGCGGGGAAGCTCTTCGGAATTCCGCTGCGCGGCACCCACGCGCACAGCTGGGTCATGGCCTTCGACTCGGAGTTCGAATCGTTCGAAGCTTACGCGCGGGCGATGCCGAACAACACGGTCCTTCTGGTGGATACCTTCGATACGCTGGAAGGCGTCCGCAGCGCGGTGAAGATCGCGACCTCGCTCCGCGAGCAGGGGCAGGAGCTGCTGGGCATCCGCCTCGATTCGGGCGATCTCGCATATCTCAGCATCGAGGCGCGCCGCATCCTCGACGAAGCCGGGTTTCCTGACGTGAAAATCGTGGCGACGAACGATCTCGACGAGGAGATCATCACGAGCCTCAAACAGCAGGGCGCGAAGATCAATGTCTGGGGCGTCGGCACGCGCCTCGCCACCGCCTGGGAGCAGCCCGCCCTCGGCGGGGTCTACAAGCTCGCCGCTCTGCGCGACGAGCACGGCGAGTGGCGCCATACGATCAAGCTCTCCGAGCAGACGGCCAAGGTCTCGATCCCCGGCTCGCTGCAGGTCCGGAGATTCCGGCAGAACGGGCTCATTCGCGGAGACATGATCTGGGACGAGCTCGATCCGCCGGGTGACACGACCATCGTCGATCCTCTCGACCCGACCCGCCGCAAAGTCTTTGGCGCCGGTCTCACCTCGGAAGAGCTTCTGATTCCGATCTTCCGCGGAGGCAGGAGGGTCTACGACGTTCCGCCCCTCGCCGAGAGCCGCGAGCGGGCGATTCGCCAGCTCGAAACACTCCATCCGACCTCCCGCCGGCTCGTGAATCCACATATCTACCCGGTCGGCCTTGCGCGAAACCTGCACGAGAGGCGGACCGGGCTGATTCTCCGCGCAAGGGGAGTCGGCGCCTGAGAGGAGCTCATTGGGGATGAAGTGGATCAAAGTTGCCGCCGGCGTCGTCAACCAGACGCCGCTCGACTGGACCGGAAACCGCGACAATATCCTCGCGGTGCTGGAGGCGTGCCGCGAGAGCGAGGTCACGATCTGCTGCCTCCCGGAGATGTGCATCACCGGCTACAACTGCGAGGACGCATTCCACGGCGCTTCGGTTCGCGATTACGCCTGGGAGATGCTCCACGCGATCCTTCCCGCGACGAAGGGAATGATCGTCTCGGTCGGTATTCCGGTCTGGCACCGCAACGCGATTTACAACGCCGCCTGCCTCATCGCCGACGGAAAGATCCTCGGGTTCGTCGCCAAGCAGAATCTCGCTGCGGACGGGCTCCATTACGAGCCCCGCTGGTTCAAGGCCTGGCCGGTGGGCGAGCACGCCATCCTCGAAATGGGGGACGAGCGTTATCCCCTCGGCGATCTCTGGTTCGAGGTCGGCGGCATCCGCCTCGGTTTCGAGATCTGCGAAGACGCATGGGTCGCCGAGCGTCCCGGCACCCGCCTGTCGAGGCGCGGGGTCGACATCATCCTCAATCCGAGCGCGAGTCACTTCGCCTTCGACAAGATCGAGACGCGCAAGCGGTTCGTCATCGAAGGGTCGCGAGCCTTCGGGGCCACCTACGTCTACGCGAACCTCCTCGGAAACGAAGCCGGCCGGACGATTTACGACGGAGGCGCGCTCATCGCCTCGGCCGGGACGCTGATCACCGAGGGGTCGCGATTCTCGTTCGCCGACTGGGGCGTGGCGACTGCGGTGATCGATCTCGAGCTGCCGAGGCAGATCCAGGCGAAGGTCGGATCGTTCCGCCCACTCATCGAGCAGGAAGACGGTCAACTCGTACGTGCCGCGTTCGAGCCGATCGAGCTCGATCCTCCCGCACCGGGAACCACGAAGACACCCGCGTGGGAGAGAGGCTCGCGCAGGAAGGAAGAAGAGTTCTCCCGTTCGGTGAGCCTTGCCCTGTTCGACTACATGAGGAAGAGCCGCTCGCGCGGGTTCGTCATTTCGCTCAGCGGCGGCGCCGATTCGTCGGCTTGCGCGGCGTTGGTCCGGACGATGGCGGAGCTCGCCTGGGAAGAGCTCGGCCGCGACGGAGTCGAGTCGAAGCTCCGGTGGCTCGGCTGGGAGGACTTCCCTGACAGTCCGGCCGCGCTGACCGGCCGCCTCCTCCTGTGCGCCTACCAGGCGACACGGAACTCCTCGGAATCGACGCGAAGCTCTGCCGAGACCGTGGCCCGCGGCGTGGGTGCGCAGTATCTCGAGCTCGATGTCGATGCGCTGGTCGATGGCTACGTCGGCATGATCGAGAAGGCCATCGGCCGGGATCTCACATGGGAGACCGACGACATCACGCTGCAGAACATCCAGGCACGCGTTCGCGCGCCGTCCATCTGGATGCTCGCGAACATCCGCAACGCGCTGCTGCTCGCCACGAGCAACCGCTCCGAGGCGGCCGTCGGCTACGCGACGATGGACGGGGACACGGCAGGAGGGCTGAGCCCGATCGCCGGGATCGACAAGGCTTTCCTGCGCGAGTGGCTCCGATGGGCCGAGACGGACGGGCCGGAGGGGATCGGGGCGATTCCGGAGCTGCGGGCGGTCAACCAGCTCGAGCCGACGGCCGAGCTGCGGCCGCTCGAGGAAGGCCAGACGGACGAAAAGGACCTCATGCCGTATCCCGTGCTCGACGCGATCGAGCGGGCGGCGATCCGCGATCGGCGCAGCCCGGTCGAGGTGTACCGTCTCATGCGTCCGCGCTTCCCGCAGTACGGCTCGGATGTGATGAGGCTCTGGGTGAAGCGCTTTTTCATGCTCTGGGCGAGGAATCAGTGGAAGCGCGAGCGTTACGCTCCTTCGTTCCACGTCGACGACCGGAATCTCGATCCGAAGACGTGGTACCGCTTTCCGATCCTGTCGGGCGGATACCGTCTCGAGCTGGAGCGGATGGAGCGCTGGATCGATGAGAGGGAGAAAGATTCATGAAACGCGCCCTGATTCTGGTCGACATCCAGAACGACTTCATTCCGGGAGGATCGCTCCCCGTGGCCGAGGGGCACGAGGTGGTGCCGGTCGCGAACCGCATCGCCAGGGAGTTCGAGATCGTCGTAGCGACCCAGGATTGGCACCCGGAAAATCACGGAAGTTTCGCCTCGCAGCACGAGGGGAAGAACCCCGGCGAGATGATCGATCTGAAGGGAGTTCCGCAGGTGCTCTGGCCGGACCACTGCGTGCAGGGCACGCTCGGGGCCGAGTTTCATCCCGACCTCGACACGAGCGTCTTCACGAAGGTCTTCCGGAAAGGGACCGACCCGGGCATCGACAGCTACAGCGGCTTTTTCGACAACGGGCACCTCAAGAGCACGGGGATGGGAGAGTGGCTGCAGGCGGAAGGGATTACCGATGTCTGGGTGATGGGGCTCGCGACCGACTACTGCGTGAAGTTCACCGCACTCGATGGCGTGAAGCTCGGGCTGAACGTCCGCCTGGTCGAAGACGGTTGCCGCGGTGTCAATCTCGAGCCGAAGGACTCCGAGATCGCGATCGAAGAGATGCGCGGCGCGGGAGTGGAGATCGTCCGAAGCGCCGACCTGGGGGTCGAGTGACCGCTCTTGCCGGCGTTCTCGGTCTCGGAACGTGGGTTCTCGCCGGAGCTGCGGCCGCCGTTCTGGCGCGGCTCCTTCCGTGGAGCCGGCGCGGGTTCGGGCTCGAGTTGATGGCCGCGACGGCCGTGGCGCTGCTCGCCGGCTTCACCGCAACCGCGCTCGACTTCGGCGGTCTCTCCGTCGTCGAGTGGCGCGCGATCGGGTTCGCGTTCTTCAGCGCCAGCGCCGCGGTCGCCGCGGTCCGGTTGTGGATGGAGCGCCGGGCCTGAAGCATGAGGCAGAGGAAAAGATCCTCTGCCACGCTGTACAATCTCCCCGGCAAATTCGCCCGCCGGGAGTGACCATGCGCAAATCGTTGGCCCTTGCAGTTCTCCTTCTCCTCGCCCTTCCTCTTTCGCTCGCCGCGCAGAACCAGCCGATCACTCATGAGGCGATGTGGCTCATGAACCGGGTCGGGTCGCCGGCGCTCTCGCCGGACGGGCGGCTGGTCGTCTTTTCGGTGACCGAGCCTTCGTACGACAAGGAGAAAGAGATCGTCGACCTCTGGCTCGTTCCGGCGGACGGCAGTGCCGAGCCGAAGCGGCTGACCTCGACGAAGGGTGGAGAGAGCGGGGTTTCCTGGTCGCCCGAGGGCCGCCGCATCGCCTTCTCGGCGAAGCGCGAGGGTGATGAGCAGAGCCAGATCTACGTCCTCGACCTCACGGGAGGCGAGGCCGTCCGCACCACAAACGCCGCGCTCGGAGCGCGCAGCCCCGAGTGGAGTCCAGACGGGTCGAAGCTCCTCTTCATCAGCGGTTCCTACCCGGATGCCGCGGACGACGAAGCGAATCGCGCCGCCACGAAGGAGCGGAAGGATCGGAAGGCGAACGTCCGCATTTACGACAGCTTTCCGATTCGCAGGTGGGACCGGTGGATCGACGAGGTTCAGACGCGCCTGCTCGTCGCTGATGCGAAGCCGGGCGCGGCTGCGCGCGATCTTCTGGCCGGGACCGAGCTGATCGGACCGGGCTTCGGCGGCGCGCCGGCGGGCGGATCCTCCGAGGGGCTGCAGCCGGTGTGGGCGCCCGAGGGGAGGTCCATCGTCTTC
>JBHEOL010000135.1:0-6769 GCA_046261635.1 Thermoanaerobaculia bacterium
CCCGGGGACCACCCCCCACCCCCGCCTCCCCCGAAGCGGGGATCCGGTCCCCTCACCTCGATATCCATTAGAGTGGCTCCATGAAGAGCGTCGTCGCCGGCGGTACCGGCTTCATCGGTGTCCCCCTCGTTCGCGAGCTCACGAAGCTCGGCGAGACGATCGTGCTGACGCGCGATCCCTCGAAAGTGAGCGTCGGACGGGGAGTCGCGTGGGATGCGTCGCCGGAAGGCGACTGGGTCCGGGAAGTCGCCGACGCGGACGCGGTCATCAACCTGGCGGGGGAAAACATCGGCGAAGGTCGATGGACGGCCGAGAAGAAGCGCCGCATCCTGGCCAGCCGCCTCGGCGCGACGCGCGCTCTCGTCGAGGCGATCGAGAGCCATCCGCGCCAGCGGGTTTTCATCAGCGGCTCGGCCATCGGCATCTACGGCGACCGGGGTGACGAGATTCTCGACGAGAGCTCCTCTCCTGGCGACACCTTCCTCGCGGAGGTCTGCAAGGCGTGGGAGGAAGCCGCCAGCCGGGCGGAGTCGTGCCGCACGGTCATCGCCCGATTCGGCGTCGTTCTCGCCGCGGATGGCGGCGCCCTGCCGAAGATGGCGCTCCCGTTCCGGCTGTTCGCCGGCGGGAAGGTCGGCGACGGCAGGCAATGGGTTTCATGGGTGACGCTCGAGGACCTGGTGCGTTTTCTCGTGGCGGCCGTCGAGCGCCCCTCGATGCGGGGGGCCTACAACGTGACCGCTCCCGAGCCCGTGCGCAACGCGGAGTTCGCGCATGCGCTCGGAGCGGCGCTCCATCGGCCGGCCTTCGTTCCGGCCCCCGCGTTCGCGCTGCGCCTCGCGCTTGGAGAGATGGCCGACGCGCTTCTTCTCGCCAGCCACCGCGTGATGTCCCGCAGGGCTTCGGGCGAGGGATTCGAGTTCTCCGACACGGAGATCCTTCCGACCCTGCGCCGGATCTTTCGCTGAGGCTCTCTGGCTGGATCGGGGCGGCCATCCGGATTTCTGAATCGGGCCGGAGTCCATCACGCCACGATGTGACGGACCATGGTCGGATCTGTAGAGAGCGCCGAACCCTTCACTCGATTGTTCCCGCGGTGTTGTCACGCCCGGGTCAAGAAGCAAAGGAGCGGTGATCGTTCGTGGGCCTGATGTCGGATCGCACCGCTGCGGAGCCCGCTGCCAGTGGCGGATTCGGTCCAGATCGGGGTCTGGTCCGACGATCCGAAGGGGCGGTTGTTACGGGATGGTCAGGATGGCGGATCCATGCGGCTTTGAAGCCTTCCAGCTTCGGAGCCTCTCCTGCAGTGCGGTGAACCACGCGGGTCGAGAGACTCGACGAAAAATTCACCAGGAGGCAGGTATGCAGAGAGCATGGTTTCTCGCGATCACACTCATCGTTCTGATCGGTGCGACCGCGATGGCGCAGACGACCGGAACGCTGAGCGGAAACGTCACCTCGGATGGAGCTCCGATGCCGGGCGTTCTCGTGACGGCGACGTCGGCCTCGCTCCAGGGGGAGCGGACGACATACTCCGATGTGAACGGCAACTACACGATCGGCGCCCTGCCACCCGGCAGGTATCAGGTCCGGTTCGAGATCTCGGGTCTCGAGAGTGTGACCCGCGCGGTGGAGGTCAACGTCGCTTCGACGTCGCGCGCGAACGCGTCGATGTCGATCTCGGCCGTTGCGGAGGCGATCACGATCACCGCCTCGGCGCCGACCGTGGTCGAGACCTCCGAAGTCCAGTCGACGATCCAGGCTGACCTGGTCGAGGAGCTGCCGCTCGCCCGCACGCTCCAGGGGACGGTGAACCTCGCCCCCGGCGTCAACGTCAACGGTCCGAACAACAACATCACGATTTCGGGCGCGCAGTCGTTCGACAGCGTCTTCTACGTCGATGGCGCGGTCGTGAACGAGGTCCTTCGCGGCCAGCCTCTCGATGTCTACATCGAGGACGCGCTCGACGAGACGACCGTTCTGACCGGTGGCATCTCGGCCGAGTATGGCCGCTTCACCGGCGGCGTGGTCACTGCCGTCTCGAAGTCGGGCGGGAACGAGTTTTCCGGCTCGATCCGCGACAGCCTGACGAATCCCTCCTGGACTTCGACGACTCCGCTCGAAGAGCCGGAAGGGGCGGATGAGCTGAACGAAGTCTACGAGGCGACTCTCGGGGGCCGCATCATCCGCGACCGCCTCTGGTTCTTCACGGCGGCCCGCTTCTTCGAGCGGGAAACATCCGAGTTTCTCTTCGAAAGCACGATTCCTTTCACTTACGGGCGCGAACAGTCGAGGCTCGAAGGCAAGCTGACGGGGCAGATCACGCAGAAGCATTCGCTCGTCGGCTCCTACCTCGACCTTCAGGACGAGGAGACCAACTTCTGCGCGTTCGGCTGCTGGGAACCCTCCACACTCGACGAATCGCGCGAGGTTCCGCAGGAGAAGCTCGCGCTCACCTACAACGGCGTCATGACGAGCAACTTCCTCGTCGAGGCGCTCTACTCCACGAGCGAGCTCCGGTTCGTCAACTCCGGCTCGACCATCACGGACTTCGCCACCGGGACGCCGATCTATGACTTCTTCGGCGGCACTTTCCTCGGCGCTCCCGTCTTCGGCAGCGCTCTGGGCGACAAGGTCCGCGACAGCGAAAACATCATCCTGAAAGGAACCTATTACCTCTCCACCGACACCTTCGGAACTCACAGCATCGTCGCGGGATATGACGATTTCACCAATTCCCTGCTGGAGGACAACAGCCAGTCCGGTTCGGACTACATGATCTACACGTTCGGCGCACCGGAGCGCCGGGCCGACGGAGTGGTGACGCCCGTCCTCAGCGAGGGCGACTACATCATTTACTGGCCGATCCTTCAGGCCAGCCAGGGGAACGACTTCACGACCCAGTCGGTCTTCCTGAACGACAAGTGGGATCTCAACAGCAAGTGGAGCTTCAACCTCGGCGTCCGTTACGACCAGAACGAGGGTAAGGATCAGGCTGGAGCGAAAGTCGCCGACGACTCGACGATCGCACCTCGCCTGGCGGCGATCTACGACACGTTCGGCGACGGGCGCCTCCGCTTCACCGCGAGCTACGGTGAGTACGCATCGAAAGTCGCCAGTGGCAACGTCGGTGATGCGGCCTCGCCCGCCGGCAGCCCGTCCTACCTCTTCTGGTACTACGGCGGTCCGACCATCAGTGGCCTCCCCAGCGATCAGGCTCTCACGCAGATGTGGAACTGGTTCCAGAGCGAAGGTGGCCCCGACAACCTCGGATCCATCTTCACCGGCGAGGGGTGGCTTCTCGGAGGTGGAACCGCCGGTATTCAGTCGCAGATCCGCGAGCAGCTCGAATCTCCCACGATGAACGAGTTCGCCATCGGCGTTTCGACCGCCATCGGATCGCGCGGTTATGCCCGGCTCGATTACCAGAACCGGGAATGGGAGAACTTCTACGGTTCGGTTCAGACTCTCGAGACCGGCCTCGCGTTCGATCCGCTCCGGGGTGACGACGTTGCCGTGACCCTCACGCAGAACGTCGATGGATTCACCCGCGAATACGACGCAGTGCTCCTTCAGGCCGGCTACCAGATCACTCCCCGCTTCACGTTCGGCGGGAACTACACATGGTCGGAGCTGAAGGGCAACGTCATCGGTGAGACGGCTGGGTCGGGTCCCGTATCCTCCGTTTCATTCGAATATCAGCCGGAACTGCTCGGATACGCCCAGCGGGCTCCGATCGGATTCCTCCCTCAGGACCAGACCCACAAGCTCCGCGCGTGGCTCAGCTACGATCAGCCGACTCCGTTCGGCAGCTTCAACTTCAGCGTCCTTCAGCGCCTCGACTCCGGTACGCCGTACTCCGCGATCGGACTCATCGACGTCGATCAGCGCGTCGACGATCCGGGCGGCCGTCCCGACTGCGCGCAGTGCACGCCGAACCCCGGCTATGACGAGGTCTCGACGGACAACGCTTACTACTTCAGCGAGCGCGGTGCCTTCCGATGGGACGATTTGAGCGCCACCGATCTGGCGATCAACTACAACCTCCCGCTTGCGGCAGTCGAGCTCTTCGTTCAGGCCGAGGCGTTGAATCTGTTCGATGAATCCGCGCAGGTCAGTGGAAACACCACGGTCTTGACGGCCAACAACGGGGCTTGCGTCCAGGGTGCGAACGGTCCCAACCCGGGCGAGGCCTGCCTCACCTTCAATCCCTTTACCGAGACTCCGGTCGAGGGCGTCCACTGGCAGTACGGCTCGAGCTTCGGCGATGCGCGGACGCCGACGAGCCTTCTCACTCAGGGCGATTACCAGCTCCCGCGCACGTATCGCCTCTCGGTCGGCCTCCGCTTCTGAGACCTCCGAGCTCCACGAGCGAACGCTCCGGCTCCGGCCGGGGCGTTCGTCTTTCCTCCCTCGCGATTGGAATGCGATCTCTCTCTCGATCCTTTTCCCGATACGTGAAGTGGCCCGTGGCTCTGCTCATCGTCTTCTCACTCGCTGCATGCCGCGGCGGCGAGCGGCCCGCGAACGACGCTCTCGACTTCTCCGACGCGCCGGTCGTCCTGATCTCGATCGATACCCTTCGCGCGGATCACCTCGCGCCGTTCGGCGGCTCGGGCGCGGTCACGCCGAATATCGATGCCCTCGCGCGCGAATCGGTGGTGTTCGATAACGCCTGGAGCCATGTCCCCCTCACGCTGCCGGCTCATCTGTCGATGCTCACCGGCGCCATGCCGTTCGAACACGGCGTGCGCAGCAACATCGGATACGCCTTCGATTCGGACAAGCATCCGAGCCTGCCGTCGCGGTTCCGCGAAGCCGGCCGACCGACCGGCGCGGCCATCTCCGCGTATGTGCTCCGCGGTTCGACCGGAATCGGAGCGCCCTTCGATTTCTACGACGACGCCATCGAGAACCAGCCCGGCGCGGCCCTCGGCTCGCTCCAGCGCAGCGGGTTCCGCTCCGCCGCCATCGCCGCGGATTGGATCGAGCGGAACTCCTCCAGTCCCTTCTTCTTCATGCTCCATCTCTTCGAGCCCCACTCCCCGTACGAGGCGCCGGAGCGGTTCGCCGCCGGTGCGGCCACTCCGTACGACGCCGAGATCGCGGCCGCGGATGCCGCCGTCGGGGAGTTCCTCGCGCGCATGAAGCGCGCGGGGATTCATGAGCGCGCCATCATCGTCCTCCTGTCCGACCATGGCGAGGGTCTCGGCGATCACGGCGAGGACGAGCATGGGATCTTTCTGTACCGCGAAGCGCTTCGCGTTCCCCTCATGGTGAAACTCCCCGGCGGGGAGAAAGGCGGGTCGCGCGTTTCCGATCCGGTCGGCATTGCCGATGTCGCCCCGACCCTGCTCGCGCTCGCGGGACTCGATCCGATCGAGGCGCCCCACGCCCGTTCGCTCTTCGCCACCCCCCAGCCGGATCGGACCGTCTACGCCGAGACCATGTATCCAAGGATCCACCTCGGCTGGAGCGAGCTAAGGTCTCTCTCGGGGAGCGCGCTCCATTACATCGAGGCTCCGCGTGCGGAGCTCTACGACTATCGCACCGACCCCGGAGAGCAGATCAATATCCTCGCCGACCAACGGCGCGATGCGGCAGCCTTCCGCGAACGGCTCGGCGAGATTCCGACCGGGCTCGCGATCCCCGACGCCGTCGATCCCGAGGAAGCCTCGCGGCTCCAGGCTCTCGGCTACCTCGGCGCGGTCAGCAGCCAGGCGAATGCCGCCGACCTTCCCGACCCTAAGGATGCGATCGGCGCCATCGCCGACATGAAGGTAGCGTTCGGGGTGGCCGCGGCGGGACGCACCGACGAGGCGATCGCCATGCTCCGCGACCTCGTCGCGCGGTATCCCGGACTCACCGACGCCCGCTCGCGTCTGGGGATGCTTCTCGAGGAGAAGGGCGATCTTGCGGCAGCCGAGCGCGTCTTTCAGGAGGCGCTGCGCGCCGAGCCCCGCCTGGCCCACGAGTACGCCCTCTCGCTCGCGGCGATCTACATCAAGCAGCGGCGCTTCGACGAGGCGCAGAAACACGCCGAGATCGCCCTCCGGCTCAACCCGGCGACCGCGCATCAGAGCCTCGCGCGTATCGCCATCGAACGAGGCGATCTCCAGGCTGCCAGGCAGCACGCCGAGAGCGTCCGCTCCCACTCGACTCACCGCCTCGTCGGAGGCGTCCTGCTCGCCGAGGTGATGGGGATGAGCGGCAGGTTCGGCGAGGCCCTCGCCCTGGTCGAGCAGACTCGGAGAGAGGTCGAGGCTGCCGGAGCTCCCCCCGTCGAGTCGCTCGACTACCTGAGGGGGGACTTCCTCGCTCGGATGGACCGCTTCGACGAAGCGATTCCGGCGTTCCGGTCCGAGATCGCCAGCTTCCCCCGCAATCCGCGCGGCTATATCGGCCTCGCCACCGTCTATCGGGTTCGGGGAGATCTCGGCGCGGCGCGGCGGGTGCTCGCCGAAATGGTCGGAGCGAATCCCGGCCCCGAGTCGCGCCGTATCGCGCGGTTCACGCTCGAGCAGCTCGACGATCCCGAGGGGGCCGCCCGATGGAGGGACTAGGGGCTAGGGACTAGGGACTAGGGGCTAGGGAAAGGCAAACCATCAGCAAGTCAGCATTTCGTCGTTCATGATGGTTTTGTTCTTGCGGTTGTCATCTCTCCCCTAGTCCCTAGCCCCTCGTCCTGACACGCCGAAATGCCCTCGAAGAGTTATGATCCTTTCATGCCCTTGCTCCGATGCCAGCGTTGCGATCTGGCGTACGAGGT
>JBHEOL010000138.1:0-7407 GCA_046261635.1 Thermoanaerobaculia bacterium
GCCCTTTGCCGAGCCCCCGCGGGCCCGCGACGACGGTTCCGCCGAGGGCGCGGCATTTCTCGAGACTGGCGTCGAGGCTCTCGATCATCACGTAGAGGAGCCACTGCGGCGGGAGGGCGGCGTTTTCTCCTCGTGCCCAGCAGATTCCCCCTCCCGGCTCCTCGTTCGTTCTGACCATCATGTAGTCGGAGTAGACCCCCATGTCGACGGCCTGGGAGCGCCACCCGACGACGCCGCTGTAGAAATCGCGGACCTCGTCCGCCTCGGGGACGGTGAGGTCATGCCAGACGATTTTTCCGAGATCTTCGCTCATCTCTGGGCTCCCTCCGGCTTCTGCGTAAACGGCCGGCCGTGCCGGGCGTCCAATGGTGCGAGGTTCATCATGGAGGAAACGACGATGAAGGTGAAATCGACGATATTGATGGTGGCAATTCTGGTGATTGTCTCGGCCAGCGGGGTGTTCGCGCAGCAGGGGCCGTTCAATTGCGGTGAGCGGGTCGTCCGCTTCCTCGGGTTGAGCGAAGCGCAGCTCGCGCAGTGGACGGCGATCCACGAAGAGATGCAGGCGAAGCTCGAGCCGATCCGGGATCAGCGCAGACTGAACCGCACCGAGCTTCAGGGCGAGCTCCAGGCGGTCGTTCCGAACGCGCTCAAGATCGGCGAGCTGGTCATCGCGAATCACGGTCTGGGCCTTGAGGCCACGGGCGTCCGCGAAGAGACGCACGCGCGGATCATGGCGATGCTCACCCCCGAGCAGCAGGAGAAGTTCCAGCAGATGATTCAGCGCCAGCGCGGACGGCGGGGCGGTCTCGGTGATGGGGCCGGCTTCGGCGGTGACTGCCTCGGCGACGGATCCGGAATCGGCACGGGAACCGGCAATCAGCAGGGCAGGCGCCCCGGTTCCGGCAGGCCGTAACCCTCGGCGGTACGTTCCACGAGTTCGTTTCCACCCCGGCACGGGGTGGAAACATCAGGACCGGCGCATCATCGTAGAGTCCCTTCGCAACGGAGGTGCTCGATGAAGCGCTGGTCCTTTGTTCTCGTTCTGCTGCTCGCGGTTCCCCTTCTCGCACAGACCCCCGGGGACGTCGCAACCCGCGTGACGATCAATTCGAAGATTCTCGGCGAAGAGCGCACGATGTGGCTCCGTCTCCCCGACGGATACGGGCGGACCGAAGCGCGCTATCCGACGCTCTACCTGACCGACGGTGACGCGCAGATGCTGCACACGGTTTCGACCGTTGCTTTTCTCGAGCGGCAGGGGAGGATCCCCGCGATGATCGTCGTCGGGGTGAACAACACCGACCGCACGCGGGATCTGACTCCCTCGGCAGCCCCGATGCAGAGACCCGATGGAACCCGTGTCGATCTGCCGAACGCGGGTGGGGCGGGCAACTTCCTCTCGTTCTTCGAGAATGAGCTCATCCCGTGGGTCGAGTCGAACTACCGCACGCAGCCGTTCCGTATCTTCTTCGGACATTCCTTCGGCGGCCTGTTTGCCGTGAATGCCCTCGCGACGAAGCCGGATCTTTTTCACGGTGTCATCGCCGCGAGCCCGTCGCTCCAGTGGGACGGAGATCTCGCGATCAGGAAAACGGCCGGACTCTTCGAGAGCCGGAAATCGCTCCCGGTCACCGTGCACGTCACGGCCGGCCGCGAAGCCGACAACCTCGTCTCGAGCGTGAAGCGATTCGAAACTCTCGCTCGCAGGAAGGCCCCGAAGGACTTCAGGATCTCGACCGCCTATCACGACGACGAGGACCACGGTTCGATCACACTCCGGACGCTCTACGACGGGTTGCGGAGCATCTTCGCGGACTGGCAGCCGCCGAGGGACGAAAACGGACAGATGCGAGTCTCTCTCCGGCAGATCCTGGATCACTACTCGGCGCTTTCAGGCCGTCTCGGATACTCCATCCTCCCGCCGGAGGCGATCGTGAACCAGATCGGCTACCAGTATCTGGCCGCCGAGCGGTTCGACGAGGCGATCGGAGCCTTCCGGATGAATCTCGAGAATTATCCGGAATCGGCGAATGTGTACGACTCGCTCGGCGAGGCCCATGAGCGGCGGGGCGAGCTGGACGCGGCCCGGAAACTTTACGCGCTCGCCGTGGAAAAGAGCGAGGGAAAGAACGACCCGAACGAGGCGGCGTTCCGCGCGAACCTCGGGAGGGTTTCGAAATAGGACGAATAGGACGAATAGGACAGATAGGACGAATAGGTAGGACGGGCGGAGCCACCAGCCTTTGCCGATAGCCGCAACCCTGCCCGTCGTCCGTCCTATTTGTCCTAATTGTCCTATTCGTCCTGTTTGTCCTATTCGTACGCTGGCGCTTCCGCTCGGGCGCGAGCTGCGCGCACTCTCTCGCGGATGCGCTCCATCCCCTCGGTCGCGCTCAGATAAGCGACCGGAATGAGGGCCAGGGTGACGAGTGTGGAAGCGGTGAGGCCGCCGATGACGACTCTGGCAAACGATGCCTGGATCTCGGCTCCGGGCCCGATGCCGAGAGCGAGCGGGAGGAGGGCGAGGACCGTGGTGGACGTGGTCATCAGGATCGGGCGGAGCCTGAGCCTGCCCGCTTCGATGACCGCCTCGGCCGGGCTCAGGCCGTGTTCGCGGCGGAGGAGATTGATCGCGTCGACGAGTACGATCGCGTTGTTGACGACGATCCCGACGAGCATGATCAGACCCATCACGCTCTGCAGATTGAGAGTCGTGCCGGTCAGCAGGAGAGTCGGAATGACACCGATGAGCGCCATCGGGACGGCGAGCATGACGATGAGCGGATCGAGGAACCTCTCGAACTGCCCGGCCAGGAGCATGTAGACGAGCATGAGCGCCATGAGGATGGCGATGACGAAATCGCGGCGGGCCTGCTGCTGCTCTTCGTATTCGCCGCCGAACAGGAGGGTCGTCTCGGCGGGAAGCTCCACGTCGGCGAGCGACGCCTGAATCCGCTCGACGGCGTCTCCGAGCGCAACTCCGCTGTCGAGCGTGGCCGAAATGTAGGTCACGCGCTGGCCGTCCACCCTGGTGATGGCGATCGGTCCTCGACCTGGTCGTCGCTCGACGACGGCAGAGAGTGGAACGACCTCGCCGCCCGGCGCCCGGAGCGAGATGTTGCTCAGATCGTCGGCCGTGAGGCGGTCCTGGGGAGCGAGCCGGACGACGATGGGGAACTCGTCTCCTCCTTCGCGAAAGTTGCCGGCCCGGAGTCCGCCGACGTTGGCCTGGAGCGTCCGGGCCACCTCGCGCACCGACAGGCCGAGGGCAGAGAGGCGCTCGCGATCGATGACGAGATTCTCCTCGGGCTGCCCCTCGCGGCGGCTGATGCGAACTCCGGACACGCCGGGGACGGCTTCCATCCGCTGACGGATGTCGGCGGCGATCCGATCCGCCCGGTCGAGATCCCAGTCGCGAAGCTGCAGTTCCACCGCATCCTCGCCGCCGCTCGAGCTGAAGATGCGGCGAAGAATCCAGAGGCCCGGCTGCGCGTCCACCCGGATCTCGGCTCCCGGAAGGGATCCTTCCAGCTCGGCGCGGAGGCGGTCGGCGAGCTCGGTGCCCGAGACCGAGCGCCTGCCACGCGGTGTGAGCTTGAGCTCCACCTCCGCATTCGATCCTCGCACCTCGGTCGACACGAGCTCGACTTCGTCGGGGGTGACGAGCTGCCTCACCCGTGACTCGAGCTCCTCCACGTACGCGCGGACGACGGCGATGTTCGTCCCCTGCGCCATATCGATGTCGATGTCGATCTCGTCCGCCTCCGTCTGAGGCGCCAGCTCGATGGGAATGAGCGGCCAGAGGAAGAGGACCGCGACCAGCAGGCCGCCCGTGATGGCGAAGACGCGGAGGCGGTGCCCGATGATTCCTCGGAGCCTCGCGGCGTATCCGCGCTCGACGCGCCCCATGAATCCCTTCGCCTTTTCTCCGTCATCCGAGCGAAGCTTGAGGAACCGAGCTGCGAGCATCGGAACCAGCGTCAGGGCGACGAAGAGGGAGCAGGCGAGCGAGAAGACGACGACCAATGCGAGCGCCTGAAACATGGCGCCGGAGACGCTGCGCGTGAAGACGACGGGGAGGAAGATCACGCACGTCGTCAGGGTGGAGGCGATGATCGCGCCGGCGACGTCGCGGGTTCCGGACGCGGCCGCCTGGTGCTGAGGAGCGTCTTCCTCCTCGCGCTTCCGGACGATGCTCTCGAGAACGACGATCGAGTTGTCGACGATCAAACCGACCCCGAGAGCGAGGCCTCCGAACGTCATCTGGTTCAGGGTGAGCCCTCCAAAATAGAGGAGCCCGAACGTCGAGATGACCGAGATCGGGATCGCGAGCGCGATGATCCCGGTGCTCGAGCCGTTCCGGAGGAAAAGGTAGAGGACGAGGATGGCGAGTAAGGAGCCCCAGACCGCGGAGTTCTTGACGCTGTCGATCGACTGGCGGATGAAGTCGCTCTGATCCGCAAACACGGTCAGATAGAGGTCGTCCCGGTCGGTGTTGATCCTCTCGATCTCGGCGCGCACCAGGTCCGCGACCTCGACTGTATTCGCGCCGCTCTGCTTGAGGATGCCGAGGCTGACCGAGGGAGAGCCGTTAATCTCGACGAGATAGCGGAGGTCCTCGTGACTGTCGCGAATGACCGCCACGTCCTGAAGCCGGACGGGGCGGCCGTTGACGTTCGTGATGACCGTGCGGGCGATCTCCTCGACCGACTGATACTCGCCGGCTGTTCTGACGTAGAGGTCGGCCATGCCGCGCTTCACGTTGCCGCCCGGCAGAGTGACGTTTTCCTGGGAGACGGCCTGCTGCACGTCGAGCGCGGTGAGGCCCGTGGCCTTGAGGCGATCCCGATCGAGCTCGATGCGGATCTCGCGATACACCCCGCCCCGGACGTTGATCGCACCTACGCCGGGGATCTGCTCGAAGCGGCGGGCGATGTCGTCCTCGAGGACTTGCGTGAGCTCGTCGAGCGGCATCGTGGACGTCGCCCCGATGCTGACGACCTCGATGCGATCGAGATCGAGCTTCAGAACCTCCGGAGCGCCCGCTTCGACCGGCAGCTCGTCGCGCAACCGATCGAGAACGGCCCTCAGGTCGTTTGCGGCCTCGTCGATGTTCGTTCCGCGCCCGAACTCGAGCGTCACCCAGCTCATCCCTTCCTGCGAGCGCGAGCGCATCCGCTCGAGGTTCGGCAGGCCGGAGACCGCGTTCTCCACGCGATCGGTGATGATGCGCTCGATTTCCTCGGGTCCCACGTTCGGGTACTGCACGCGCACGGTCAGCTGCGAGAACTCGATGCTCGGCAGAAGATCGACGGGAAGACTTCTGAGCGAAACGACCCCGATGACGATCAGGATCAGAAAGAACATCGCCGTCGCGACGGGGCGGCGAATCGAGACTCCCGTGATGCTCATCGGCTTCGCCTCCTCATTGCGTCGCGGTCGTGCCGCCGGTCAGAAACTCCTCGGACGTCCGGGGCTTTGCGCCCCGGGCTCTCGCGACCTGTTGCTGCTTTTCGAGAAACGCCTGAAGCAGGTTCTCCCGCTGGAGTCCCTGCAACTCGACGATCCGCTCCCATGTCACCGGCCGGATCCGAGCCACACTCGCCTGGTCCCGCGCGATCAGATGCTGACCCGAGACCACGATCCATTCGCCGGGCTGCACTCCACGGACGCCCGCGAAACCGCGGCCTTCCGCCAGGACCTCGATCGCGCGGTGCTCGACCGCTCCCGGTTCGTCGGCCAGCTCGCCCGGCTCCCGCGGCGGCGCGTCAGCCGCCTTCATCGATGTCGCCACGAAGACTCCGGCCGCTCCGGTCCGCGGGTCTTCCCAGATCGCGCTCGCGGGGAGGAGCGTGGAGCGGTCACTCTCGCCGTAGAGAACGTCGACGGTCACGAACATGCCCGGCGTCAGTCGCCCGTCGGCGTTGTCGACGTCGATCTCGCCCGTCGTGGAAAAACTCCCGCTGTCGAGGAACGGTGAGATCCGCTTGAGCTCACCGCGCAGCGGGGCGGCGAGAGCGGGAGTGGAGATCATCACCGGATCCCCTTCGCGAACGTGCTGAAGCATCGTCTGCGTGAGAGGAATCGCGACGACGAGGGAGGCGAGGTCGCCGAGCTGGAAGAGGATCGTGTCGGGCCGGGCGATCATTCCCACCTCGGCGTTGCGCTGGCCCACCCTGCCGGCCACCGGAGCGCGAATCACCGTTCTCGACAGTGCCGAGCGCCGCTCGCCCTCTTCGGCCCGCGCCTGGTCGATCCGCGCCGCCGCCTGGCGCGCGCTCGCGTTCGCTGCCGTGAGCTGCGCCTCGAGCGACTCGAGCTCCTGCTCGCTGAGCAGCTGCTCAGCCGCCAGCTTGCGCGCCCGCGCAACCCGCGTCTCGAGATCACCAGCCCGGGCACGCGATTCCGCCGCCGACGCTTCCGCCAGACGGACGTTCGCCTCCGCCTGCCTGAGCTGATCGCGCAGTCCCGACTCATCGAGCCGGACCAGCGGCTGGCCGCGCTGCACCTGGACACCGCTCCGGACGAAGACCTCGACGACCGGCGCGGAGATCTCCGCCCGAACCGCGACCTGGTTCTCCGCGCGAACGGTCCCACTCACGCGCTCGCTCAGAGGAAGCGCTCCCTCGCGGGCCTGAACAGCCTCGACCGCTGGTGCGCGATCCGTCGAGCGGGCCCCGGACGGCTCGCCCTCGGCGCCTCCGCATGCGATGAAAAGAGCCGACGACAGCAGCGCCGCGGCCTGGAAAGTTCTGAAGCGAAGGTTTTTCGAAGTCATGGTTGTCCGGGCCGCCTCGGGTTCATTCACACTGCGAGCCTCTGGCCGGATTCGGGCTATCTGGACGAATCCAACCGCTCCAGGGTGGCGGCCTCGAGACCACAACCAGAAAGAAGGCCCATAGAATCCGCCGTCTGAACGAATCCGTCCGGATGTTTCCTCCCCCCTCCGGGGGGGGGTCCCGCGGTCGGCATTCATCCGACCGTACGACCCTTCCAGGCGATGCCGGGACGCATCATCGAGCGAAGCAGGACTCCGACAGCGAGGGCGATCGCGATCGGATGCGCCAGCGCGCTCGCGACCGAGTCGTCCCGCCGGCCGGACAGCCGGAGGCGGAGGGCGATGCCGAGCATCGTCGCGATGATCCACGAGGGCTCGCGGGTGAAGATCGCCACCAGCGGCGGCACGGTGAAGAGAGCGAGGAGCATCAGGGCGAGCGCGGCGCTCGCCGTCGCTCTTCCACCAACGGCGGCATGGAGATTTTTCGTGAATCCATCGATCACTTCGCGCGCGGACCGGTACATGCGGCAGGAGACGAGGTGCTGGCCGTCGCCGACGGCGAGGCGGAGACCGGTTTCGCGGATGCGGCGGGCGAGCGCGAGGTCGTCGACGATCGAGGCTCGCAC
>JBHEOL010000150.1:0-15554 GCA_046261635.1 Thermoanaerobaculia bacterium
CCAATATTGCTGACATCGGATGGAATCCAGGATCTGCAGATCGGCCCGGAAGACAGTCGCGGGATGCGGTCGCCCTCGGTTCCGTCGCTTCGCTGCTCGGACTTGATTTTCGTCGGCTAGGCCGGCGAGGCGCCAAGGAAGCGCGACCGTGAGGTCCCGTAAGGCATGAAAGGTAGGTGAAACCAGGGATGGCCACGAAGAAAGCCGCTTCTAAGAGCAAGAAAGCCAGCAAGGCTAAAGCGAAGAAGAAATAGGTCAATCTTCCTTTCGTCAGGAGAGGGTCCCTTTCGAGGGACCCTTTTTCTTTTGTGTGCGGAGCTCCCTGCCTCCCCTGCATCGCCGCAGGCGGAGGAAAGGATCCTCCGCCACTCGTTCCCAGCTACAATTCCCGGCCAGGTCTCCTCCGTGAACTTTCGAACGCGTCCTCTCATGACCGGCGCTCTGACCGGGCTCGGCATCGCGCTGCTCGTTCTCGCGCTCCGCCAGGCCAGCCCTTCGATGTTCGGACTCGAATGGCTCTGGGGCGACATCCAGACGCCGTGGATCGCGGCGAAGCTCGAGCCCGATCCCGGGATCGTCATCCTGGCGATCAACGAATCGAGCGTGGACGACCTCGAGAAGCTGAACTACGGCAGGCCCCCCTGGACGCGCGAGCTGATGGGACGGATCGTGGAGGAGGCGAGCAGAGGGGGAGCGCGCCTGATCGTGTTCGACATCCTTTTCTCCGAGGAGCATTTGTATGATCCGTCGGGCGACCGCCGATTCGCGGCGGCGCTGGAGTCGATGCCCGTAGTCCTCGGCGCACAGACCGGAATGGCCGAGACCGAGACCACTGCGGTCGGCCCCCCGTGGGACCGGCTGCTCTGGACCGTGGAGGGTCGCGAGGCGGAGTCTCCCCGTTCGCTGATCGCTCCGATCCCGCTGCTCTCCGGCGCCGCTGGGATCGGAACGCTCCAGCTCCAGATGGAGGAGCGCGCGTCGGTTACGCGGCGGTACGCGACGCTGCTTCCGGTCGCCGGCGGCGGCTGGATCCCTTCCCTGGCACTCTCCGCGGCAGCTCGCGCGAACGGCTGGCCACAGGAGGCCCATTGGGACGCGCAGTCCCGGATGCTGCGCGCGGCATCCCTCGAGATCCCGGTTGGCGAGGATGGGACGTTTCCCATCCGGTGGCGGCGGGGAAGCGCGGGGACAGAGGGGCGCCTGAGCTATCCGGCCATCGACGTTTCCGCTCTGATCGAGATTTCGCTGGCGCGCGAGGACGGTGTGGACGAGGCAGAGCTCGACCGCATCCTCCGATCGCGGCTCGAAGGGAAAATCGCGCTCGTCGGATACACGGCCGCGGGACAATTCGACCTCCGCAGCACCCCCCTCTCCGCCGCCTCGGCCGGCGTCGAGATCCACGCGAATGCTCTCGACGATCTGCTGCGGGGAGATTTCAACCGCCCGGTCCCGGGCGCTGCGCTGGCCGCCCTGCTGCTCGTGGTGACGGCCCTCCTCGGGGCCGTCGTGGCGCGGATCGACTCGCAGCCCCTGGCCGCCGTCGCTTTCCTCGCCGTCGCCGCCGCCTGGCTCGGCGCTTCCGCAATCGCTCTCGACCGCGGCTATCTGCTCCCCGCCGCCGCTCCGGTGATCGCGGCCTTCCTCACGTGGGTGACCATCACGGTGACGCGGTTCATCGCCGAGCAGAAGCGGAGCTCCTACCTGAAGGGAACCTTCGGCAGATATGTCTCACCGCAGATTCTCGAATATCTGATTCACAATCCCGACAAGGTGCGTCTCGGGGGAGAGCGGCGCGATCTGACGATCCTCTTCTCCGACATCCGGGGATTCACGACGATCTCGGAAGGAAGCGAGCCCGAGGAAGTCGTCGAGATGCTGAATGAGTACCTCACGCGGATGGTCGACATTCTCCTCCGCCACGGGGGGACCCTCGACAAGTTCATCGGCGACGCGGTCATGGGGTTCTGGAATGCGCCCACGCCGGTTGAGGACCACCCGCGCCGGGCCGTCGAATGCGCGATCGAGATGGTGGAAGAGACCGCCAGGCTCCGCGAGCAATGGGAGGCGGAGGGGAAGCCTTCGCTCCGGATCGGCGTGGGCCTGAACACCGGAGAGGCGGTCGTGGGCAACATCGGATCCGACCGGGTGTTCGGCTATACGGTCATCGGGGATGCGGTCAATCTCGCCTCCCGTCTCGAAGGGAAGAACAAGGACTACGGCACCGAGATCATCGTGAGCGAATCGACCCACCAGCGAATGGGAGAGGGGATTCCCGCGTTCTACCTCGGTGAAGTCCAAGTCAAGGGTAAGCAGCAGGCAGTCCGAATCTACGAGATCCGGAGACGATCCATATGAGAAATCTGGCCATAGTCATCTTTGCCATGGCGGTCGCAGCGGCGGCGACCGCGGCGACCGCCCCTCTCTTCAGCTCCGCCAATGAGAGCCGGTGGGAGGTCCAGCAGGGCGGCAAGGCCGCCGGCACCGTAACCCTCCTGACCGACGGCAGAAGCAGCCGCACCGAATGGTCTTCGGGCCAGGGAGCTCCGACCGTCTTCATCGCCACGGATGGAAAAATCTGGGTCCGTGCGAGCGGTGGCGACGTCGCGATGAACGACTGGAAGGGCGAAGGGAAACAGGTGATCCCGGCGCTGCTGCTTCCGACCACGAGCACTCCGCGCGACAAGGTGGATCTGGCCGGCGGGCATCCTCGAAGTTACGCTTTTGGCGATAGCGTTGCGGCGTATCGCTGGGATGAGATCGGCCCGGTCACGATCGAGGTGAAGTCGGGCGCGCAGACCTGGAGCCTCACGCGAAAATCCGCGGTCAAGGCTTCCGCCGACCCCTCTCTTTACGAGGTCCGCGCGAAAAAAGGCGGCCTCTCGCGGCTCGCCCGCCTCTCCGACAACCTTCTCGGCCCGGCCGACACGTCGGTCTCGGCGACAGCGGGCGGACGCGGAGTCGAAAAGGGGGCGCGGTTCAAGGATGGGGGCGACTACGACGCGCTCGCTGCCGTTGAGACCACCGACGACGAGATCGACGCATCGCTCGAGACCGAGCTCACCGCCTTCCAGAAAGAAGGCAAGGTCGGACGCAATCAGGGAGGCTCCCGATGAAATTCGCCGTTACCGCACTGCTCGCACTCGCGATCGCTCAACCGGCGTTCGCCCAGTGGGATCTCCTGAAGAAGGGCGCCACCATGGCTCGTGCCATGACTCGCGATTTCACCGAAGAGGAAGAAGTCGCCATTGGACGCATCGTGGCAGCCCGCGTACTGGCTACCTATCCCCTATCCGACGACAAGGCGATGCAGCGGTATGTGAACCTGGTCGGCGAGACGGTCGCCGCATACTCCGATCGGCCGTCGCTGGACTGGCACTTCGCCGTCCTCGACACTCCGGTCGTGAACGCCTTCTCGTGCCCCGGCGGCTACATCTTCATCACCGAGGGTGCGCTCGCCCAGATCACCTCCGAGGCCGAGCTCGCCGTGGTCCTGGGACACGAGATCGCCCACGCCACCGAGAAGCACATCCTGAAGGAAGTCAAACGCGCCAACGTCGTGACCGAGGGGATGAACATCGCTCAATCCGAGCTCGGAGGCGGCGGGATGAGCGATGCCCTGGCGCGAAAGGTCAGCGATCTCGCTTACCAGAAGCTCTTCAACACCGGCATCGGCCGGAAGGAGGAGCTGGCCGCGGACCGGATTGGGGTCGAGCTGGCCGCGGCGGCCGGTTATCGCTCGGCGGCCTACCTCGATTTCCTCGAAAACCTACAGGCGCTCGCCTCGGCGAAGAGCTCCTCGTTCGAGCAGCTCGGATCGACCCACCCCGGCCCTGACGATCGGCTCAAAGCGGTCCGCTCCCGCTTGAGCGATTCGGGCCAGCTGCTCGCCGAGCGGTGGGAAAAGAAGACGCGGTAACTCACCATCACTGACTTCCTCCCGCTCCGCGATCCCCGCGGAGCGGGAGCGGCGAGTCACCGGCGGCCGGACGCAACCTTCCGGGCCCTAGATCGTTCTTACAGACATGAACGGTCCCGTCTCCCGCAGCGTCCACCTCGTCGCCCTCTTCCTCCTGGTTGCCGGATCCGCCCTCGCGGAGGGCGAAATCGGACGGGAAATTCATGAGTCGTCCCCGGCGGCCGGGATCGTCCGTGTCGAGATCGAAATCCCGATCGCCGAGCTGCGGGTCGAGAACTCCCCCGGACCGACCATCGACGTCACGGGAACCATCAGGCAGAAGTTCTCCCGCCGGGACGATCGCGAGTGGGCCGAGGCCGTCGTCCAGTCGACGCGGATCGTCATGGAGAAGCGGGGCGACCGCCTGGTGATCCGACGGGTCCAGGGCCCTGAAGCCGACAACTGGAAGGCCAAGAGATCTCCCGCGACCATCCGGTCGACCGTCGCGGTCCCGAAAGGGATGGCCATCGAGGTCGATCAGTCGATCGGGGAGCTCGAGATCGACGGATCGTTCGGTGAGATCGACGTCGAGCTCAACATCGGAGACCTCTGGATTCGCACGCCGAGGCAGAATGTGCGGCAGCTCACGGCGCGAGCGCGGATCGGAGAGGTTCATGCGAACCTCGGGGACCGGATCATCTCGAAGGAAGGGCTGCTGGCCGGGGAAACGCTCTGGTCGAACGACTCGGGGCTCCATCGATTCCGTGCAGAAGTCGGGATCGGATCGATCAAGATCGAGCTGACGCGGTAGCACGCCCGGGTTTCACGGCTCGGAAGCCCGCCCGCGCAACCAGGCCTCGGCGGCATCACGAGTCGTGACCTCTCCGCGAACCTGAGCGAGAATCAGCTCCTGCTTGAGCTGTCCGAGGATGGGACCCGGTGCGACGCCGGCCAGCTCGGCGATCTCCAGCCCGCCGAGCAGCGGCTCGATCGAGAACAGCCCTTCGCCCCTGGTCGAGATTCTCTCCTTCACGCGGGCTGCCGATTCCGCATCTCCCAGCGCAAGCCTCAGCGAGGCACCCCTCCGCGCCCCCAGTTCCCCCGTCTGGTAGAGCAGGACGTCGAGATCTCCCTTCGCGATTGCCTCGTCGAGGGCTCGATCGAATGCGAGCACCGCCCCGGCATCCGCAACGAGGATTCCAGGAAGGCGGAGAGCTTCAGCCGTCACGCGAAGCGCATCGGGCTCGTCTCGGAAAATGGATGCGAGGGCCACCGCGGCGTCGCCCGGGGTGACCTTGGCATAGAGCGGCGGAATATCCCGGCCGAACAGGGCTGGTCCGGTTCCGGTGAGAGCGAAGGCTTTGGCGGCCCGGGACGGCTCACCGGTCGAGAGAATCATCTCGAGCTCGCTCGCCACTCTCTCGACTGCGACATCACGCAACCTGGGCGCGACTTCCCTCGAGACGCGCGCGGTCTCGGGATCCAGCTCGAAACCGAAAATCGAGGCCATCCGCACGGCCTTGAGCACGCGAAGGGGATCGTCCTCCAGGTTCTCGGCCCTCACCATGCGGACGAGGCGGCGCTCCACATCGGCAGCTCCGCCGAAGGGGTCGATCAGCCGTGCGGCACCCTCGAGCGGCAGCGCCATCGCATTGATGGTGAAGTCCCGTCGCCCGAGGTCGTCCTCGATCGAGCCGCGGGTGACCTCGGTGAAGTCGTAGCTGCGCCGGCCGAGCACCACGCGCCAGCTGACGAACCGCTCCCGCCCGAGCTCGATCAGGCGGGCGCCGTGCCGCTCGGCGAAATCGCGGGCAACTCCCTCGGCGCCATCAACGGTGATGTCGATGTCGAGCGAGGCGCGGCCGAGCAAGGCGTCCCGAAGAGCGCCGCCCACGATCCAGGCCGTGCCGCGGACCGATGTGGCCTCGGGAAAGGCGGTCACGATGGCCCGCCGAATCTCGCTGGAGGTCACCGGACTCATTGAGCTGCAGGGGCCCGAACGCTGTTGCGGAGGATTCCGATTCCTTCGATCTCGACCTCGACAACGTCGCCCGGTGCCATCGGACCGACTCCTGCCGGCGTGCCTGTGAGCACGACGTCGCCGGGCTCGAGAGTCATCACCGCGGTGATGAACTCCAGCAGGAAGCCCGGCCCGAACACCATCCCGGACGTTCTCCCCTCCTGGCGAATTTCGCCGTTCAGCCGGGTGGTCAGAGCGAGATCTGCCGGATCGAGATCGGGAACGATCGCCGGACCGAGGGGACAGAAGGTATCGAATCCCTTGCCGCGGGTGAACTGGACGTCCTTCTTCTGAAGATCCCGCGCCGTGACGTCGTTGGCGCAGGTGAACCCGAGAACATAGCCGCGCCAGTCGGCGCTCTTCAGTCGGCGGGCGCGTCGGCCGATGACGATCGCGAGCTCTCCCTCGAAGTCGACGCGCTCGGAGATCAGCGGGTACTCGATCTCCCCCCGTGGGTCGAGCACGGAAGAGGGAGGCTTCAGGAAGATGATCGGCTCAGTGGGAACCTCGTTGCCCAGCTCTCTGGCGTGATCGGCGTAGTTCCTCCCGACAGCGACGATCTTGCCGGGAAGGACGGGAGCGAGCAGGCGTGCCGAGCCGATCTCGATCTCCTCGCCCGTACCTTCCCGGGCGGAGCCGAGATCGGAAACCGAGCCGGCGAGCGTCAGGCGGGCGACCCGGTCGTCTCCGATGGCATAGCGCGCCGAGCCGTTATGGTGAACTCGATAGATTCTCAAGCGTTTCCCCGGCCGCGAAGAGTGCGCCTCCGGGGGCGGAGGCGGGCGGACACCGCATTGTAACGCGGCGGCGCGAGAGGGTCAGTCCGCCGACGCGCGGAGGTCGTAGATCAGCCACAGCCCGGAAAAGCCTCGGAGAAGACGGAGGCGAGATCGGTAGAGCCGATGCAGGGTCCTGGAATTGGAGAGCCGGAGCCCGTCCTGCAGGGCGTTCTTGAAACTCTGATCCAGCTCCTTGGCGCGATCGAGGCTCGCCTTCACGCTGTCGAGCAGGGGACGAGGTGCCTCCGCGGAGCGCGCAATCGACGCGAGCGTCTGCGCCTCGTCATCGATCCTCATCCGGAGAGCGGCCGCCCGGAGGAGGAGAATCTGGACGTCTTCTTCGTCACGATCGTCCTCGTGGCCCCGCGCAGAGGAGAGGACCTGCTGGAGAGCGCCGAACTCCCACGGCTCGAGCCGCAGTTTCGAGAAGCGGGGGTCCTTGGCGATCTGTTCCGGATCCGCCCCCCGATCCGAGGTCTCGAGCGCGGCCACCATTCTCACGAGAAAAGGATGGAGCATCGGATCGTCACCGAAGATCCGCTGGACGGTGTCGTCGTGCTGGACTTCCATGAGGAAGTCACTCGAGATTGACTCGACCTCGCCGCCCGTCTCGAGGCCCCGATCGAGCTCGGCCAGAATATTGTTCATGCTCGTCTTCAGCCGCGATATGACCGCGTGCTTGACGTTCTGACGCGCTCTCGAGTCGTCGAACTCCTGCTTGGCTTCCTTGAAGCGCTGCATCTCCTCGAGCAGGTCAGGGTTCGTTCCACCGAACCCCCGCGCGATCTTGTCCTCGTTCTCGAGCAAGCGCCGCGCGTCATCGAGGATTCGCACCTCCTCTTCCTGATAGAGCTTGGCGAACTTGTTCTTCGCCGTGATGTTGCATTCGACGATGGCGAGAAGGACGTCGGGGTGAAAGTACAGCTCTCCGAGCTCTTCCTTCACCTCGCGCGCCCGGTTCAGCAGATTCGCCTTCGTCAGATCTTCGAACGTCGACACGTGCTGGATCTGCTCGCGAACCTGACGGAGGTCCCGGATGAAACGGATGATCTCCTCCTGCGGCCGCGAGGATGGAGGCCGCACCGAGAGAAGACTCTGAAACTGCTTCCGGAGCTCGAGCGTATCCTTCGGCGAATACTCGCCGCGCTCTTCCACGAAATCCTCTCCCACCCTCGTGAGCAGAAAGTCGAGCTTGTCGCGGTATGTGCCTTCGATCGCGCCGGCATAGAGGTAGAACTTGATGACGTTGAACAGGATCTTCTCGTCCTGGCGCCGCAGACCCTCGAAGAACCTCCTCAGAACGGAGGGAGAGACCGTTTCGTCGGCCCGGAGCAGCTCGGCGAGCGCCGCATCGAGACGTGTGTCGCAGCCGTCCATCATCGGCCCCGCACTGGTCGAGGCGGCCGACTGGATTACGTCGCTGGCTCGCTTGATGCCATCGTAAATCGACTGAAAGTCGATCTCGTAAGGGAGATCCTTCTTGAGCATGTTCTTGAACGCCCCGGAG
Organism: Thermoanaerobaculia bacterium; assembly: GCA_046261635.1. GTDB lineage: Bacteria > Acidobacteriota > Thermoanaerobaculia > Gp7-AA8 > Gp7-AA8 > JBHEPS01. The sequence continues at coordinate 8,202 of JBHEOL010000150.1, forward strand.
GCGAACTGGTGGTACGTCCAGCCAGCTTTGAACTTGTCTGACAGGCGCACGTAGCGGGAGTGAAGCTGTCCGATCTCTGCGACCGACATTCCGTAGTCCTGTAGCGGGGAGTTTCCCTGCTAGAATTCTGGCACAAATGGACCGCCGAACGTTAATCGACCGTGAACGAATCCAGAAGCGGGTTTCCGAGCTTGCCGCGGAAATCGCCGCCGATTTCGCCTCCTCCGAGCTCGTCGCCCTCGTCGTCCTCAAGGGCTCCATGTTCTTCGCCGCCGACCTGCTCCGGGAAATGCCGATGGACATGGAAGTCGACGTCATCCAGGTTTCGAGCTACGGAAAAGAGAAATACAGCTCCGGGGTCGTCACGATCCTCAAGGAGCCCCAGCTCGACATGCACGGCAAGGGAGTGCTGATCATCGAGGACATCATCGATAGCGGCTTCACCATCCGCGAGGTCCACCGCTACATCGAGGGGCGCGGCGCGAGCCCGGTGAAGGTCGTCTCGTTCCTCGACAAGCCCGCTTCGAGGAAAGTCCCGTTCGTCCCCGACTACATCGGGTTCTCGATCGAGCCCCACTTCGTCATCGGCTACGGGCTGGATTACGCCGAAAAGTACCGGAACGTCCCCGAAATCATGGTTCTGGACTGATCCCGCCGCGGCCGTGAGAGACGCCACAAGCCTCCGTCATCCTGAGAGGCTGTGAAAGAAACCTGATGGGCCACCTCGCGGAACCGCGGGCGCGACCGAAGGACCTCAAAATTGCAGGATGACGACCGACGCTGATAGCTCCCGACAGTCCCCTAGCCGAAGGGCTGGAGGATGCCGCCGAGAAGCAGGCCGATGATCACGAGCCCGAGAACGATGCGGTAGATGATGAACAGTCTGGTCGTGTGCGTTCGGAGATAGCGGATCAGAAAGTAGATCGAGAGCCATCCCGATAAGAACGACACGAAGACCGCCACGGCGATCGATAGCCATCCCAGCTCGGCGAGGTGTTCCCGCTCGAGAAACAGCTCGAACAGCCCGCTCCCGAGAATGGCCGGAACGCTGAGCAGAAACGAGAAGCGGGCGGCGGCTTCATGAGTGAGCCGCTGGAACAGCCCGGCCATGATGGTCGTCCCGCTGCGGGAAGCGCCCGGGATGAGCGCCAGACACTGCGCCAGTCCGACCAGGAGCGCATCCTTGAGCGCAATGTCCCCGATGACCCTCAGCTCGCTCTTCGCCGCGACCCGCTCGGCCAGCCCCAGAAAGAGAGCCAGGACGATCAGCGAACCGGCAATGATCCAGAGGCTTCGCGCGCCCTCCTCGATGAAATCCTTCATCAGAAGACCGATGATGACGATCGGCACCGAACCGGCGATGATGTACCACCCGAGTCGGGCGTCATGCGTCCCGAAAGGCTTGCCGCTGAGCAGTGCGGCGAAGAAGGCTTTCGTGATCTTCACGATATCCCGCGCGAAGTAGATCAGCACCGCGAGCAGGGTTCCGAGCTGGATCACGGCCGATGCGGCCGCGCCCGGGTCGCCCCACCCGAGAAGGGCCGGGACGATCCGCAGGTGCGCGGTCGAACTGATGGGAATGAACTCCGATAGGCCCTGGACGAGCCCGAGGACGATCGCCTGAATGAGGGTCAATCACATCTCCCAGACGACGGGCAGGATCATGGGCCGCCGCTCGTATCGTTTTCGGAAGTAGCGTTTGAGCATCGCCCGCATCTTTTCCTGGATGATCTCCCCGTCGCGGACCTCCTCGGGGCTGGCTTCCGTGACGAGGGTGGTTAGCAAATCGCGGACCTCTTCCAGCATCTCCTGGCTCGTATCGACGTGGACCAGGCCCCGGGTGATGATCTCGGGCTCCCGCGCAAGCCGCCCCGTATGGGCGCTGAGCACTACCACAACGATGACGAATCCATCCTCGGCCAGGTGCTTGCGGTCGCGCACGACAGGGGGCGCGATCTCCTCGAACTGATTGTCGATGAAGACTTTCCCCGTCGGGACCCGCTCCTCCTCCACGACGGCGCCCTCCCCGCTTACCGACAGCACTTCCCCGTTGGTAATGACGAAAATCCTCGAACGCTCGATCCCCACTGATTCGGCGATCTCGGCGTGCCGGACCAGATGCCTCAGGCTCCCGTGCATCGGCACGAAGTACCGGGGGCGGGCCAGATTGATCATGATCCGAAGCTCCTCCGCGTACCCGTGTCCGGAGACGTGGATGTTGGGAACCTCGTCGTAGATCACCTGCGCTCCCCGCCTGTAGAGGTGATCGATCACGTGAGAGACGGCTCTCTCGTTGCCCGGGATCGTCCGCGCCGAAAGGATGACGGTGTCGCCCGGCTCGAGCGAGACGGTCTTGTGCTCGTCGAGCGCGATCCGGGTGAGCGCCGAGTTCGGTTCTCCCTGAGTTCCGGCCGTGACGACGACCGAGCCGGCCGGATCGAGGTCCGCCGGGCGGCTCGTCCCCGGACGGACCGACCGCGGAACGCGGAGGTGCCCGAGTCTTTCCGCCGTCTCGACGTTGCCGATCACCGAGCGCCCAACGAAGAAAATCTTGCGTCGGTAACGCTCCGCGAGGTTGATCACCTGCTGGATGCGATGGATGTGGGAGGCGAATGTCGTGAAGACGATCCGTCCCTTCGCACGGGAGAAGACCGAATCGAGCGCCCCGCTGACGGCAGATTCGGAGCCGGAGACGCCCTCGTGGATTGCGTTCGTGGAGTCGCTCACCAGCAGCAACACGCCCCCGTCGCCGTATCTCGCAATTGCTGCCAAATCCGTCGGTGAGCGGTCGATCGGGCGCTGGTCGAGCTTGAAGTCGCCCGTGTGGATGACCACGCCGTCGGGGGTGCGGATCGCGAACGCAAAGCAATCGACGATCGAATGCGTCACATGGATGGGCTCGACCGTGAAATCACCCGCCGTCACGGCCTTCCCCGGCTCCAGCACGCGCAGATCGGCCCCGGCCCGCATGCCGAACTCGCCGAGCTTGTCGCTCACGAAACCGATCGTCAGGGGAGCTCCGTAGACCGGCGCCGAGACTTTATCGATGAGAAACGGCGTAGCGCCGACGTGATCCTCGTGCCCGTGCGTGAGGAAGATCCCGGCGATCTTCTCGGCTCGCTCGAAGACCCAGCTCATGTCCGGGATGATGACGTCCACGCCCAGAATCGAGGCGTCGGGAAACATCATCCCGCAGTCGACGACGATGGCCGAATCGTCGGTCTCGTACAGCATCATGTTCATGCCGAACTCGCCGACTCCGCCGAGCGGGATCACACGAAGGGTCACGGTTGGCCTCTCACGAACGTGTCGGCAGCGAAGGCTCTTCGGCCTGTCGCCGCGCCTACGGGTAAATGCGGTTCAGCATCCGGGGATACGGGATGCACTCGCGCAGATGTCTCACACCCGAGATCCATGCGACGACGCGCTCAATTCCCATTCCGAAGCCGGAGTGGGGGAACGAGCCGTACTTGCGGACGTCGAGGTACCACTGAAAAGCCTCCACTGGAAGCTCGTGCTGGCGGATCCTCTCGAGCAGCAGATCGTGATCATGAATGCGCTGCGAGCCGCCGATGATTTCTCCGTACCCCTCGGGAGCGAGCATGTCCATCCCGAGCGCCAGTTCCGGATCGTGCGGATCGGGCTGCATGTAGAAGGCCTTGATCGCAGCCGGGTAGCGCGAGACGATCACCGGTTGCTCGAAGGCTTCGGCCAGCGCCGTCTCCTCGTCGCCGCCGAGGTCGTCGCCGAACTGGACGCTCATCCCCTTTTTCTGCAGCACCTCGATCGCCTCGCGATAGGAAACACGCGGGAACGGGCGGACGACCTTCTCCAGCCGCGAAACGTCGCGCTCGAGAACCTTGAGCTCTTCGCGGCAGCGATCCATCGTCCGGCCTACGATGTACTCGACGAACTCCTCGGCGAGATCCTGCAGGCCGTCGAACTCCAGAAAGGCCACCTCCGGCTCCACCATCCAGAACTCCATCAGATGGCGCCGCGTCTTCGATTTTTCCGCGCGGAAGGTCGGACCGAAGCAATAGACCTTTCCGAACGCCGCGGCAGCCGGCTCGAGGTAGAGCTGTCCCGATTGCGAAAGATAGGCCTTTTCGCCGAAGTAGTCGGTCTCGAACAGCGTGGAGGTCCCCTCGCAGGCCGCGGGCGTCAGAATCGGGGAGTCGATCAGGACGAAGTCGCGCTCGTAGAAGAAATCACGGCACGACTGTTCGACCTCGTTCCGGACCTTCAACACCGCGTGCTGCTTCGAGGAGCGCAGCCAAAGGTGCCGCAGATCCATCAGGAAGGCGGTCCCATGCTCCTTCGGCGTGATCGGGTACTCCGCCGCCTTCGAGACGAGCTCGAACGAGCTCAGATGCAGCTCGTGCCCGCCAGGAGCGCGCGGCTCTTCGCGGACCGTGCCGGCGACCCGCACGGTCGACTCCTGCGAGGCCTCCTCCGCGGCGTTCCATGCAGCCTCGTCCACTTCCTTCTTCGACAGAACGCCCTGCGTGTAGCCACTTCCGTCGCGGATGATCGGGAACTGGAGCTTGCCGGAGCTTCGCTTGTTGTAGAGCCACCCTTCGATCAGGACAGTCTCGCCGACGTGTTTCGATAATTGGTTGATTCGAACTTTTTTCATGGTATTTCGTTCCGAAAGAGCGGCGATTATACGGCCTCCAGCCGATCACTGCTCGCTTCGGGCCGCTCTCACGTTGATCCCGGCCCGCACGATCGAGATGCTCAACGGAGTTGAAATGTCGCGAAGCTCCCCGTCGATTCCAACCCGGATGTGCGAATGGGAGCTCTGAACCTTGACCTTCGTCGTCTGGAGAGATCGCATCCCTCCCTCGGCGACCTTCCCGCGGAGGTAGCGCGCGAGAGTCCTGATGAACTGGAGACGGGGCATGTGGGGCAGCCAGTAGACGCTGAGGAACCCCCCGTCGAGAGTCTTGCGCGGCGCGATCACCCCGGGTTGATCGAGCTGGTAGGGGTTGACCGAGACCATGAACACGTGCGTCCGGATCGTCTCGAGCATGTGTTGCGTCTCGATCGAGATTGCCACGTGGGGGTAGTTCTTCACCGCGGCGCGGGTGGCTTTCATGTACGCGCGCCACTTGCCCAGCTTCCGGAACCGCTCCCGATGGCGAACGATCTCCGGGTAGAGACCGAGCGAGAGATTGTTCATGAAATACCGGTCGTTGACGCGACCGACATCCACGGCCCGGATCTCACCCTCGAGCGCGATGTCGAGAGCGGCTTCCCACTCCATCGGTAGGTCGAGATCGCGGGCAAAGTGGTTCCACGTCCCCACGGGAAGAATCCCGAGAATGGCCTCGGTTCCGACCACGCTCTGGCTCACTGAATGGATCGTGCCGTCGCCGCCGGCGGCGATGATCGTCCTCTCCCCTCTCGAGATCCTCGCCCGGATGTCGGCATCGAGATCGAGCTCCGGCGCCAGATCGACGACATCGATCCCCCGTCCGAGGGCAGCCTCGCGGATGCGACGGGCGCGCTCCGCGTCGGCCGAGCCGGATCCCGGATTCATGTAGAGCGCTCCTCGTCGTTTCGCCAATCGAGCTCCTGACTCTCCAGACCTCTCCCGCGCGGAAGGGGAAATGTTAACCGACGGGCAGGCCGGCCCCGCCGGGAAAATGCTCAGGCAAAAAAAGGACCCGGCTCGACGCCGGGTCCCCGAGGCTGGGTTTGGAGACTGAGGTCAGTTCGTGTTGTCGACGTAGAAGTCGACCGATCCGATGATGGTCCGGTCGTTCCCCTGGTTGTCGAGGACCTGAACCGTCAGCCGGTGACGCGCGTCCGAGAGCTGGTTCGTATTGATCGTGAACTGCCACCCGGAATTGGCCGCCTGCTGGTAAGTCGGATAGTGAGGCTGAACGTCGGGACGCGCGAAACCGTACGCCGCGTTGCCCATGTACTCGCCATCGATGTAAATCTCCACGGCCTTCACGCCGACGTTCTGGTCGAGCGCCCACCCGTGGAAAGTCACCGTCCCCTTGATGAAGTCCATCTTGTCGGGGAAATCGATGAACCCGATGGAGGGAAAGTTGAACGTGTCGTTGACGCAGTTGAAGAAGACGTTGATGCCCGAGGAATTGGGAATCTCGGCGAACGTCTGCTCCTGGTCGCCGACGCGCACTTTCAGGATGTGGTGTCCCGGCCGGACGCCCAGATTGATCAGGGTTCCGACGTCGAGAGTGAACAGGAAGCCGGCGCGCGGAGCGTCGGGATACGTCGGGTAGTACTTGGAGACGTCGTAGCGGGGAAGCCCGTAGCAGTTCACGTACGCCCCGAGCGTCGAGTTGTACTGGCAGTCGTCGGTCGAAAGCCACCGGGTGCCATCGATCATCAGCTCCGCATAAGCGACTCGCCCTGTCCGCTCGCGCGTCCCCAGGTCGAGGGCCCATCCACGAACCGGCGTGATGTACCCGTCGAAATTCACCGGGACACAGGGTGAAACCTGACACGGGGCTGGCGCGATATTGCAGGTTCCGAACAGCTCGGCGTCCTTGAGTGGCTCGTCGAGATATCCGAACGGTCGCAGGTTGTTCTCACTGTTGAACACCTGCACGGTCCGCTGCCCGATCGTCCGCGTCAGCCCGAGCTGGTCGGTCACGCGGACCGCAAGCTGATGGATCCCATCCGTGAGGCGTGTGCTGTCCATGTGCGCGATGAAGCCGCTGAACAGCGCGGCCGGCATGTCCGGGAATGCGTTCCCGACGTCCGGCCGGGGGTCCCCGTAAACGGCCGACTGCATCACCAGCCCGTCTACGACCAGATCGACCCGCTCGATCCCGTCCGTGTCCGTCGCCCAACCCACGACCGGGAACGACCCGTTTGCATCGTGAACAGGGAGCGAGTCGGGAATGTCGATCGACCCGAACGGCGGCTGGTTGATCGTGTTGTCGATCTCGATGACGCGGCGGCCGACCATGTGGGCCTCGCCGTCGCTATTGGTCACCATCACGTGAATCGTGTGGGGGCCGCTCGTGAACCGGCTCGCGAGGAATCCGGTCGTGAATCCGGGCTTCTTCGAGTGGATCCCTTCCCAGTCGGGATATGCCTGGATCACATCGATGCGCGGGATCTCGATGTTTGCGTCGTGCTGGTATGCATCGTCGACGAACAGCTCGACTTTCGAGACGTTCGATTCGTCGATCGCAAAACCGTTGACGAGAACCATCCCCGAAACGGTCTGCCCCTCGACAGGACGCTCGATGACTCCGACAAAGCTCTGTGCATGGGCAGCCGGCAGCAGAAGGAACAGAATTGCGCCGAACGCCAGGCCGCGGACCATCAGTCTCCACATAACCCACACCTCCAACCCATTATGACCGTGGC
>JBHEOL010000161.1:0-6487 GCA_046261635.1 Thermoanaerobaculia bacterium
GTCCCGGCGGGATTGCCGGCATCGGCACCGGTTCCGGGGCGACGAACTGCCGTTCGAGGAACCGCGTGATCTCGCCGGCCAGGCCTCTCCGATGGGCATCTTCCACCGACGTTCCCCGCGCGCGGCTCCACTCATCGGCCATTCGGTGCAGAGCGTCCTCGTACACGGCGCGAACGCTGGCGTCGGTCGCGGGGTCGCGGGCGACCTCGATCAGTCGCGCCACGGCGACCTCGCGGACGCCTCTTCGTAACGCGGCGCGGCGCTCGCTCTCCCGTACCCCGGTCGTGATCGTCTTTGCGACGGCTGAAACGACCTCCGTCAGACTCGGATTTGCTCTCTCCTCGGAGTGAAAGCGAAGAAGGCGCGCGGACCGGGCGGGATGAAGCAGGGCATTGAGCGTGATCGCCGCCGAGGCGCGGGCGGCGGCGACGGGATCGAACACCGCGCCGGTCGCCCGCTCGAAGCGTTCCGCGGTGCCGCTCTCGAAGCCGGTGGCCGTCGGAGGAATCAGGTCGATGATTCGCTGAGGGATCTCGAGAAACTCCGGCTCGAGAGTCGACATGGCCGCCTCCAGCGCGGCTCGCTGCCGGGACGGATCCACCACGACGCGGACCGGCGTCGGAGCCATCTCGCTGCCGAGCGACGGCTCGCGCACCGAATAGGTGAAGAAAACGCCGCCGAGCGACTTGAGGGCGGCCTCGAGCTGATAGCGATGATGGAGATAGAGAGGGAGCAGAAGCGGCTCGAGCTCGGAAAGCGGTTGACCCGGGCGGAGGGCAGCCAGACCGAAATCGTTCAATGCGATTCGCCTCACGTCGATCTCGTGGTGAAGCATCGCGATCGGGTCGGAGCCGTTGTCCCAGACGGCTCCGAGAGGATGAGCGGATCCGGCATCGCGGGCGTGCTCGTCCGCAACGAAGAGCATGCCGCCGAGCAGGCCCTCGTGGACGATCGCCCGCAGCTGACGCTCTTCCGTCGACCGGTCGGCGAAGTCGGAATAACCGTAGCGGATCACGAAAGCGTCGAACGCTCCGATGCCGCTGTCATAGGCGTCGGAGAGATCGAGCCTGCCGTCGACGATGCGCACCAGCGGGGCGGGGTAATCCATGACCGAGCCGCGATCGTAGCTGGATGCGGCGAAGTTGTGGGCGATGCCGAGGGTGTGGCCGACCTCGTGGGCCGAGAGCTGCCGGATGCGGGCGAGCGCCATGGCGGTGGGGCTGACGCTCGGATCGAGGGAGGCGATGACGGAAGGATCGGGTCCCTCGTAAGGAGGGATCAGACCCGAGGCGAGCGCGATGTCCTGGCGGATCCGGAGCGACCCGAGGGAAACGTTTCCCTTGATGATCTCTCCGGTACGGGGATCGACGATCGCCGCGCCATAGGACCACCCGCGCGTCGAGCGGTGAACCCAGTTGATCACGTTGTAGCGGATGTCCATCGGGTCCGCGTCCTCGGGGAGGATTCGGACCTGGAAGGCGTCGCGATAGCCCGCGGCCTCGAACGCTTCGTTCCACCACGACGCTCCTTCGAGCAGAGCGGAGCGGATCGGCTCGGGAATCGCGTGATCGACGTAATACACGATCGGCTCGACCGGCTCCGACATCGCCGCGGAAGGATCCTTCTTCTCGAGACGGTGCCGCGCGATGAACCTCTTCTCGAGCGGCGCGTCGATGGGGGAGGAGTAGTCGTAGATCTCGATGCCGAAGAACCCGGTACGCGGGTCATAGGCCCTCGGCTCGTAACCGGGCGCCGGAAGCTCCACGAACGAATGATGCTGGCGAACCGTCACGATTTCCGGAGTCGGCGCCACGGAGCGAACCAGGCTGCCGGGGCGGTCCGTCGTCGTCAGGGTGATCGTCGCCTCGACTTCCGTGTTCTTCGGGAACGATCGAGTCCGGGGAGAGTAGATCGCCGATCTCTCGGGATCGATGCGGTACGACCCCTGGTTGCTCGCGCTCAACCTCTGCGCGACGCCATGCGCGTCACGCAGAAAGAAAGAGGTCGCATCGACGAGAACACGCTCCCCCTCCTCGGCCTCGATCGGAAAGGACCAGAGGATCGATGCCGCGAACGACTCTTCCACGGCGCGCGCTTCGCCCGGGCTCCCCCCGATCGCGCGGTAGCGCTGGTTCGGCTGAACCATCAGCATCCGGGGTCCCGCCCTTTCGAAGCGGACGAGGTAGGTGTCACCCATCTGCCCGCGATCGAGCCCGATCGGATTCGAGCCCACCCCGGTAGCGAGCGAGACCTGGTAGATCAACTCCAGCCGGGGCCCGGGAATCTCCAGGAGGAGCTTTCCCTCGTTTTCGTTCCAGTGGAGGGGGAGAAAGCCGGGCATATTCGTGGCGCCGCCCGTTCTGTCCGCGATCGTCCCTTTCGGTGCAGTCACGGGTTCCGCCGCGGGTGGTGCGCTGGCGCAAGCGGCGAACAGGAGAGCGACGAGAGGTAGTACGGATCGCATGCAGAGCCCCTTCAAGAATCATCAATGTGGGAAAAGGCGAGTGTACACGCTGTGTCCGTGGTTCTCATGAACCTCCGTTTTCGTGGTCGTCAACAAGGGGTCGGGGGGCGGGGGCCAGGGGACGGCAAAATGCAGCGTGGCGTCCCTCTCTCCCGCCCCCCGCCTCCTGCCCCCTTGTTCTCTTCACGCGATCGCGTCCGCTCGGGTCAAACTGAATCGCCGCCAGGAGCGTTCTTGTGGACCGGGGCGCGCGGGTAGCGTAACCTTCGGCGCCTGAACAGATTGGCAGGCGGCGGGACGGGCGGTTCTCGTTCTGCGGCAGAAGGGATCTCGAGCACCATGCAGACTCTCGGAGAGCTCTATCTCGAAACCGTGACTCGAAACTTTCGTGGGCTGCGTTCCTACGCGGAGAAGGCGATCGAGCAGCTCGACGACGAGCAACTGCACGCGAGCGTCGATCCGCGCTCGAATACCGTCGCGATTCTGATGCGTCACCTCGGCGGAAACATGCGCTCGCGGTGGACGGACTTTCTGACCGCCGACGGCGAAAAGGCCGACCGGAAGCGCGCCCAGGAGTTCGAGAAGAAACGGGAGTCGCGCGATGAGCTCCTCGCGGCGTGGAATGGGGGGTGGGAGACTCTTCTCGCCACCATCGCCTCCCTCCACGAGGAGGACCTCCAGAAGGAGGTGACCATCAAGGGTGAGCGGCTCCCGGCGATGCTCGCCATCAACCGCGCGGTCCAGCATTACGCCTACCACGTCGGCCAGATCTGCTATCTGGCCAAGCACCTGGCCGGAGAGCGCTGGAGCTCGATGTCGTAGGGGAGGGCCCGTTCAGCGCGGGGCTTCAACGACACTGCGCCCAATCCTGGCTTTCGGGGATCTCGGTGTGGCCGGGCGCGACGTTGAACGACAGCAGAGCGGCCGTGCCCTCATTGACCCTGTAAACGATGTACTCGGTCCCGGGCTGCTTCTCGAAGCTCGAGTGGAACATCAGCCGGATCTCGTTGGCGTGGCAGCCGCTCGCCGCGAGAGTTCCTTCCTGAAACCTGCCGAACTCGTTCTGCATCTCTTCGAGCTGGGTGAAGACCTGCTCGGCCGTCGCGGCGGAGCGGAGTCCGGGGGCGGCCTCCTCATAGATCAGACCGAAGTCGCCGCTGTTGTAGCGTTCGTGCAGGGTCGCGGTCGCGCTCTCGGCTGGAGCGAGAAGAGGTCCGGCCGGTCGGGAATCGGTGGCCGGTTCCGTCCTGGCCGGCTCCCCGGGGTCGCAGCCGGGGAGAAGGGTCGTGAGAAGCAGAAGCGTGAGAGCGATCGGTCGCAGCGTCATCGGCGAAGGATAGCGCAGCATGGGTCTCCTTTGGTGCGCCCGGCTCAGAGCCGAGGCGATTCACGGGGATCGATATCAGTGTCCCTCGACTCCGAGCTCCCGAAGCCACGTCCGCGCAGTCTCGGTTTCCTCTTCGAGGAGCGAGGGGTCGACTCCCTCCGGAACGTGGAGCACCTCCCTGAAGAGCACCGCCGCTTCCGTTTCGCGACTCGTGTTGAGCAGGATCTCTCCGAGAAGCGCCTTCGCCCGGATCAATTCAACCGGGTGCGATGCCACGGTCGCCAGCTCGATCGCCTCCCGCAGGGTCTTCTCCGCTCCCTCGAAGCTCTCTTCCTCTTCGAGCTGCATGACGGCCGCGAAAATGAGCTGTTCGGCCGAGTTCATTGTGATTTCTCTTCCGAGCGGGCCGGAGAGGCGATCGCGATGGCCGCGAGTGCGAGGATCAGCGTCTTGTTCACATGAGCTCCTGCTGCGGAAGATCCCGGGGTCGATCGGAGAGAAATCACGGGGCGGACCGCGATATTTCAGGCGATCCGCGGCCGATCAGCCCAGGGTGCGCCCGAGGATGAGCCGGGGTTGTCCTTCACCGAAGTAATCGGCTTCGCTTCCGCGGTCCTGGAAGCCGAGACCGAGATAGAGATCTCTCGCCGCGCGATTGTCCGGGTGAACGGTGAGCGAGACCTCCGTAATGCCGGAGGCGGTGAGGCGATCGGTCAGCACGGAGAGCAGCCTCCGAGCAACGCCTCGTCCCCGCATTTCGGCGTCGACCGCGAGCGAGAGAATCATCGCCCGGCCGTGGCTCGTTCCCGGGGCGGCCAGGGTGTATCCGATCGCGGATCCCGCCGCCTCCGCGACGAGGAACCAGTCGGGCCAGAGGTCCATCGCCTGGCGGAGGAAGTAGCCGGGATAAGGCTCGGGGTGGAAGACGGCGCGTTCCAGCGCCGTGAGCCGTTCGAGGTCGGCGCGGGAAACCGGACGCACGTCAAAAGCGGCAGGGCTCATGGCGAAGGGTGGCCGAGGGGAGTCCGCCCGGCGCTGGACCGGATTGTCGCTCAGGTTCCGCGCTTGAGGGTGAAAATCCAGCAGCGTTCGGCTGAGCCGCTTGCAGCCTCGTAAGGCTGGACCGAGACCAGCTCCCACCGATCTCGTCCGAGACGATTCAGCAGGTCGGTCTGTGCCGCGGCGACCCGTGAGGCGGAAGTGTCCGGGCGATGGCACTCCACTTCGTAGCGGTACTCCCAATTGGGCTCGTCGACGAGGTCCTTGATGCCGGCCAGAGACGGGCTCAGCCTCAGACATCCGGCCTGGGAGAGAAGAATCAAGGCGACGATCAGAAGGCGCATGGGCCCGTGCTATGCGAGCCTCGCGCCCGACCTGGTCGCGCGGCCTTCCGCGGATCGGCGCAAGCGATGTCCTTACGAGCGGGGGTAGGTGCGTTTCATATGGGCGACGGAGGCTTCGATCAACTCGCCGAGCACCTCCGAGTCGACGTCTTCCAGACGGCGGATATAGAGGCAGGACTTCCCCGTCCGGAACCGGCCGAGCCGTTCCATCAGCTCGTCCCACCTCTCGAAGCCGGCCATGATGTAGAGAGTGAGCTCACGCTTTCGCGGGGAGAATCCGGTGAGAAACCACTCTCCCTCCCTCCCGCTCTCGTAGCGGTAATGGTAGCTGCCGAAACCAACGATGCTCTCTCCCCACATCTTCGGCTTCTCACCTGTGATGCGCTTCATCAGGCGCAGAATCTCGGCCGCATCGCCGCGCCGCCCATCGTCTTCGATACCCGCCAGGAATGCCGCGACATCGGCTTCGCTGGGTTTCGTCTTCAGTTCGGCCATCAGAAGGTCTCTCCTTGGACAATCGTAGACGAATCCACGCCCCCCCCCCGGCACGATCGTCGTCGGGTAGACTGCTGCCATGACGAATCGGCGGAGGCTCATCATGGGCATCCTGATCGCCGCGCTCCCTTTCGGCTGCGCGAGCGTCGCGCCGGTGTCCGAGCCCGTTCGTGTAATGACTTTCAATGTCCGGTTCGACAATCCCGCGGACGGCCCCGATGCGTGGAGTGAGAGACGGCAGAGAGTTGCCGCCACGATCCGCGACGCCCGCGTGGATCTCATGGGCGTCCAGGAGGCACTTCCGCACCAGCTCGACGAGATCGAGGCTCTCCTGCCCGAGCTCGCCTGGTTCGGCGTGGGACGCAACGCCGAGCTGTCGGGGGAGTACAGCGCGATTTACTACCGTGAGGATCGCTTCGAGCTCCTCGAGAGCGATACGTTCTGGCTCTCCGAAACGCCGTCCGTTCCCGGAAGCAAGAGCTGGGATGCGGCGATCGAGCGGATCGTGACGTGGGGAACGCTCCGCGACCGCCGCTCGGGGCAGGTGTTCCATTACTTCAACACGCACTTCGATCACGTCGGGGAAATCTCCCGCCAGCAGAGCGCGAGGCTCCTGGTGAGAAGGATCGACGAGATCGCGGGAACCCGAGATCCGGTCATCCTGACAGGAGATTTCAATGCGACCCCGTCCTCCGAGGCGATCAGAATCCTGAAGGAAGAGGGAGATCTGGCCGATGCCCGTACGGTGTCGCAGACGGCTTCACGGGGGCCCGACTCCACCTGGAACGACTTCCGCGCGATCGTTTCGGGAAGGCGGATCGACTTCATCTTCGTCCGCGGTGGGATCGAGGTCCGATC
>JBHEOL010000176.1:0-9653 GCA_046261635.1 Thermoanaerobaculia bacterium
CCGCCGACGACTCCACCGAGCACGCCACCCTCGACTCCACCCTCAACGCCACCCTCGACTCCGAAATCGGAAGCCTGCGGCTGAACGTCCGGGATCTGCTCGGGAACCGCGGTGGGAGCCATGTTCTCGGACATCGGGACCACCTCGACCGGCTTGACCTGCTGTTGCTGCGGGCGGGCAGCCGGGGGAGGAGGAGGAGGCGGCGGCGGCGGCGGCGGCGCGGCGGCGACCGAGTATTGGGCGACCTGCGCCGGCGAGTTCACCGGAAAGTCGACCGTCCAGACCGCGGCGAATACGGCACCCGCCAGGATCACGACGTGCAGCCCGATCGACACCGGAAGGGTCAGGATCTTCTCGATCCCCGTTTTTCTCTTTCTCGATTCAATGACCGTGGTTTCGAACATGAACCCCCCGATTAGCCTTTGGCTGCGGCGGCGGCCTTTTCTTCTTCGGCCTTGCGCGCCCTGGTAATGGCGACTGCCTGGTTCCGGAGCTCGTCTGCACGAGCCAGCAGCTGCTGCTGCTTTGCCGGATCCTCGGTGATCTTGGCCTCTTCGCGATAGAGGAGGTTCTGGTAGACGATCGCCTCGAAGTAATCCGGGCGAAGTTTCATCGCCTGAGTCAGCGCCGCCCGTCCGCGCTCGATGATCGTCATCCGCTCGGTCATGTCGGCGGGGGGATTTCTGTTGACCTTCTCGAAGGCGACGACGCCGAACGTGTAGAAGGCTTCAGGATTCTTCGAGTCGAGCAGGGTGATCTTCTCGTACCAGTTGAGGGACTCGTTGAAGTCACCCTGCTTGGCGTAGAGAGTCGCGATCGAGCGGACCGTGGCCAGGTCTGCCGGGTGCTGCTTGAGATAGCTCTTGAAGAACTCGATCGCCTGGGAGGTGCGATCGGCATTCAGCATGAGGTTGACCATCGCCTCGCGGGCCGCATCATCCGTGGGCCGCCGCTGGAGGTACCTCTGCAGATGGTTGATCGCCTGATCCGCCAACCTCGCGTTCTCCGACGACTCGCCCTCGGGGCTGAACAACGCGATGTAGCAGTACCCGATCATCCGATCGATCTCGGGGAACGAGGCCGGATCCATCTGGCGGGCTGCCTGGTAGCGCTCGAGCGCAACCTTGTAGTTCTCTTCTTCGTAAGCGTGATTGGCATCCCGAAGGGCCATGCGGGTCTGCAGCTGGGTGCAGGAGATTGCGAAAATCGACAGCATCAGTGCCGTCGCAAGGCACACCGTCTTCTTCATTTGAGGCTCAAGCTCCCTGATTTTTCGTCCGCACGCCCGCTGCGGGCTTGCTGGCAACTGACCCGCGAGGACCGGGCGGGGTCGGGCTGGGAGTATAGAGTTCGCTTCTGACAGCGTCAAGGAGCGAATCCCCTTCTTTGCCAACCAGTTTCATTTCCGCCGATCCAGCCCTCTCGGACTCGTTGCTCGATGGATTCAGAACGCCCTCCGCCCCTGTCGGACCCGCGGGTCCCGGATGCGAATTGCGCGGTCTCACTCGCCTCCCCGCTGGGAGAAACTACCACCACTCAGTCTTGGAAATTTCAGATCGTGCAAATCCACGCCCACTCCCGCCTCAAACGAGCTCGAGCATGTGTCCCAGCTTGTTCTTCTTCGCCTCCAGGTAGCGGCGCGTCCCCATCGAGGGGGCAATCTCGAGCTGGATCCTCTCCACGATCTCGAGCCCGTATCCCTCGATCGCGACATACTTGGCCGGATTGTTCGTCATCAGCCGGATCTTCCTGACACCGAGATCCCGGAGGATCTGCGATCCGGTTCCATATTCGCGGATGTCGGGAGGAAATCCGAGCTTCTCATTGGCGTCGACCGTGTCGTCACCCTGTTCCTGGAGCTCGTACGCCTTGAGCTTGTTGAACAGCCCGATCCCCCGGCCCTCCTGAAGGAGATAGAGCACGATGCCCTTCCCCTGCTCGGCGATCATTTCGAAGGCCCGGTGGAGTTGGTCGCCACAGTCGCATCGCTGGGAGGCGAACACGTCCCCCGTCAGGCACGAGGAGTGGACGCGCACGAGGACCGGCTCGTCTTCGCTGATCTCCCCCATGACCAGCGCCACGTGCTCCTCGCCGGTGATGTCGCTGCGGTAAGCGTGGACGCGGAACTCGCCCCACACGGTCGGAAGGGTGGGGGCCGCCACCGGGTGGACCAGCCTTTCGGTCCGCATGCGGTACTTGATGATGTCGGCGACCGAGATGATCTTGAGCCCGTGCTCGAGGGCGAACTCGGTCAGGTCCTTGAGCCTCGCCATCGTGCCGTCGTCATTCATGATCTCGCAGATGACGGCCGCCGGCGTCATGCCGGCGATGGAGGCCAGGTCGACCGAGGCTTCGGTCTGTCCGGCGCGCTTGAGAACGCCACCCTTCCGCGCCCGGAGCGGAAAGACGTGCCCCGGACGCAGAAGGTCGGCTGGTTTGGTGTTCGGGTCGATGGCCGCTTTGACCGTCTCGGAGCGATCCCGCGCCGAGATTCCGGTCGTCACCCGCCCCCGCGCCTCGATCGAGACGGTGAACGCCGTGCCGAAGCTCGACGTGTTCTCCTCGACCATCAGAGGGAGCTGGAGTTGGTCGCAACGCTCTTCGGTCAGGGCCAGGCAGACCAGGCCCCTTCCGTGCTTGGCCATGAAGTTGATCGCTTCCGGCGTGACCTTGTCCGCGGCGATCACGAGATCGCCTTCGTTTTCACGGTCCTCGTCGTCGACGATGATGACCATCTCTCCACCGCGGAACAGCTCCGCGGCTTCCTCGAGCGTTGCGAACGGCATCGGCTTCCTCTCTCTACTTCACGACCGTGAAGGTTTCCTTGAGGTTGTGAGTCTGCTTGGCGACCGTGTCAATGACTTTCATCTCCATCGTGTAGACGCCCGGGTCGAAGTTCGCCAGCGGAATCGCGCTGCCGACCGCGTAGTGCCCCGGCACGCCCTTCAGCTCCTGCGCCTGAACCTCGGTCAGCGGCAGACGGAAGCGCTTCTTCTTCTCGTCGATCTCCGCCGTGACGTCGATTCCGACCTGGACTTTCGGCGCGCCCTCCTCGCTCAGCCCAGGGTTCCTGAGCTCGAAGAAGTACCAGAGCTCATCGGCCTGGGTGAACAGCCGGTCTCCCTTGGGAACGACCTTGATTCCCCCGAACGAGTACGGATCGGTCGGAAGCTGCGCCTCGGTCAGCGCGTAGATGTTGTTCGAAAGGATCAGCCGCGAGATGCTCGCAGCGTCACTCGGAATCGGTTTCAGGTCGAGGGCGATCTTCGCCATCGTCACCGGCTTGTCGTCCACGGCGATTCCGAAGGTTCCCGTGTAGGTGCCCGGCTCGAGGTTCAGCGACTTGTCGACGTAAATGTCGCCCTTCGAATCGCTCACGGTCGCGGCCTCTTCGTACACCGCGGCGATCGTGCCATCGGCGTTCTCGATCACCCCGAAGAACTTCGCCTCCTGCGCTGGCGCAAGAGTGTCGTTCTTCGACATGTACACCTGCACCGGCACGAAGTACTCCCCTTCCGATGTCACGAACTCACCGACGTTGATGTGAACATTTCCGTAAGGGCTCTTCTCGAGCTCACGGAACGACTGCCACGCCTGCTGGAGCTGCTCCGACTCGAACGAGGTTTTCGTCACGGTCGCCGTCACGGACTCCACCACCGGAGCGGCCGCGGCCGCGTACTGCGGAACTTCCTTCAGGTCCGGCTGGAACTGATAGAAGTCCAGCGCCATCTTCATCGCCCCGTTGACGTCCGTCTTCAGCGCCCGGCCGAGCTTCCAGTCGTTGCCGAAGTTCTGGTCGATGAAGACCACTTCCATTTCCTTGAACCTGTCGCGGAGGAACTGGGGAACTTCCGCCTGCTCCCAGATCCACGTCTCGGTCGGGATGTTGTCGTCGCTCACGCTCGTCGGAGGAGGCGAATCGAACGAGCCGGGCGACTGGATCCCCGTCTTCGGAGCGGCCGTGTTCCGCACGATCTTGGTCGGCGGCCCGATCATGATCAGCACCTTCCCGCGATCCGAAAGCGCTCCGCGCGTCCGTCCGGCGGTGAACCGCTGGTCGGCGATCTCGACCCTCTGGTCGAACGCCTGCCTCAACTCGTTCTCCGGGGTCGCCGGCGAGGGATCGCGGCGCGCCCAGAACAGATTGACGAACTCCTCGGCATCGGCGTCGGTGCGGACTTTCTTCCACTCCTTCTGATCGTCGGTCGTCATCAGGAACTTCACCGGGCCGTCTGGCCACGTACGGTACTGCTCGGAAAGCCGGGCCCAGGCGTCACCCGCCCCCAGGATCGCGAGCAGGACAACGGCTGCTGCTGCTTTTCGCATGGTCATGTATCGGTCTCCCTCAAAATGTGACGATTTCGGTAACAGGGGGCCCTGCCCGCTATTCCCTCTCATCGTCCTCCTCATACTCCTCGATTTCCTCGTACAGCCGGTCGAGCTCCTCGTCGAGCTCGTCCTGGCCAACCACACCCTTCTTCACCAGCAGATTCGCGAGTCCGCGGAGCATGATTCCGTTCTCGATGATCATCCGTTCGACCTGATCTTCGTACTCCTCGTCTTCAACACCGTTGATCTCGTCCATGACTCCCCTCCTGTCGTATCGCTATCCGCGCTCTGGCCGTCCATCTAACACCACGGCCTTCTGGACGCAAATGTTTTTCCCTACACTGTCCAGTGATGATTCGCATTGGAGATGCCTTCCTTCATGGGCGTGCGGGAAGGCGATCCGTCACGCTCGGCACGGTTGAAAACAGCAATCGGAGACCGGATCATGCCCGCCTCCTGTTTTTCGCCATCCTGAGCGCTCTGCTCCTGCTCACCTCCCTGACCGGCTGCTCGCGGGAGAAAGCCCCCATCCCACCCCCGCTCCCGCCGGCCTTCGAGGTCGGGCTCCTGACTTCCGGATCGATCAATGACGCCGGCTGGAACGCCCTCGGCTACGAAGGGCTCCGCCGCATCCGGGACGAGCTGGGTGCCGAGATCACCCACATGGAAACGAATGCGGCAGCCGAGCAGACGGCCCGCTTCGGGGAGCTCGGCTCGCGCGGATTCGACCTGATCTTCGGCCACGGATTCGAGTTCCAGGAGACGGCTCTCGCCCTGGCCCCGCGATTTCCCGAAACGGCCTTCGTCATCTCTTCCGGGTCCCGCGTGACCGCCAACGTCTCCCCCCTCGTGTTCGATCTGGAGCAGCCAGCCTACCTGCTGGGGATGCTCGCGGCGATGGAGTCGAAGACGGGAAAGGCAGGGCTGATCGGCGACGCTCAGCTCCCTCCGATCGCATCGACCTTCCTCGCCTTCCGGAAAGGAGCGCGGTCGGTGGATCCCGACTTCGAGGTCCGGGAGATCTACACGGACGGCGCGGATGCCCGGATCGCCGCACTGGCTCTCGCCGACGAGGGGTGCGACTTCCTGCTGCACCAGGTCAGCGCAGGCGGGCTGGGTGTCGTCGAAGCGTGCCGCGAGCGCGATCTCCGCTGCTTCGGGACGAGCCGGAGTCAGAACGATCTCGCCCCCGAGGTCATGGTCGCTTCGGCGGTCGTCGACGTGCCGGAGGCCTTCCTGGCTGTCGGACGACTCGCGAAGAACGGAAAGCTCTCTCCCCGGGTCTTCTCGTTCGGGATGAAGGACGGCATCGTCTCGCTGGCCTGGAACGAACAGCATCGCCTCGCCCTCCCGGTCGACACGATGAAACGCCTCGACCAGATCGAGCAGGAGATGCGCGAGGGGCGCTTCGTCATGCCTGGGTATTGAAAAGCAGGGGCCAGGGGCCAGGAGAGGCAAAAGCCAGAAGTCAGACGGCAGAAGGCAGAAGGCAGAAGGCAGAAGTAAAGGCAAAGGCCACGTCATCCTGAGGCGCGGGACAGTGACGGCATCCTGCAATTCTGAGATACTTCGGTCGCGCCCACCGATCCGTGGGATCCGCCGTTCCCGCGGCGCTCCCTCAGATGACGGAGTGGCGTTGCCGTTGCTTCTACTTCTGCCTTCTGCCTTCTGCCTTCTGCCTTCTGCTGTCCCTAGCCTCTCCCCCACTCGCCTGCGCGCTCCCATACCGAGGGCGTGTCGGCCTGCGTCGCGCTCCCCGCGCGGGCAGGCCGCCTCACGCCGAGAAGGCTCGAGAGGACCGCGGCGACCGCGACGGCCGTCCGGTCGTCCGGCGGCGTCAGATCGGCCTCGAAGTCGGCGAGGAAGTGCGTGTGAACCTCCCCTTCCCGGAAGGAAGGATGGTCGAGGACGCGGCGAAGCCAGCTCACGTTCGTCTTCGTGCCGAGGAGGACGAGCTCCCCGAGAGCGCGGCGGAGCCGGTCGATCGCGAGCTCCCGCGATTCTCCCCATGCGACGAGCTTCGCCAGCATCGGATCGTAGCGAACGCTCACCTCGGATCCTGCCGCAATGCCGGAATCGACGCGGATTCCAGCTCCTGCTGGCCAGTCGATGCGCTCGATGGTTCCCGTCTGGGGAAGGAAACCGCGGTCGGGATCCTCGGCGTAGATGCGCGCCTCGATCGCGTGCCCCCGCTGCCGCAGCTCTCCCTGCCGCCACGGCAGGGGAAGCCCGGACGCCACCTCGAGCTGGGCGCGGACCAGGTCGAGCCCGACGACCATCTCCGTGACCGGGTGCTCGACCTGAAGGCGGGTGTTCATCTCGAGAAAGAAGTACTCCCCCTCGGGGGAGACGATGAACTCGACCGTTCCCGCGTTGCGATAGCCGATGCCGCTCGCCGCGCGCACCGCCGACTCGGCCATCCGCTTCCGGAGCTCCTCCGGAAAGCGCGGCGCCGGCGATTCCTCGATGACTTTCTGATGGCGGCGCTGGATCGAGCAGTCCCGCTCGAACAGATGAACGACATCTCCGTCGGGGCCGGCGAAGACCTGGTACTCGACGTGGCGGGGGCGCACGACGTACTTTTCGAGCAGGAGGCGGTCGTTGCCGAACGCCTTGGCGGCTTCCCTTCGCGCGGACGCGAGCGCTTCGGAGAGATCGCGCGCGGTGAAAGCGATCTTCATCCCTTTCCCGCCGCCTCCCGCCGAGGCCTTCACGAGAACGGGATAGCCGATGCGCGCGGCTTCCGCGGCCAGAGTCTCGGTCGTCTGATCCTCCCCGTGATAGCCGGGGACGACAGGAACGCCGAGTTTCTCCATGAGGGCGCGCGACCCGGCTTTCGATCCCATCGCCTCGATCGCCTCCGCGGGAGGTCCGACGAAAGCGAGGCCGGCGTCGGCGCAGGCTGCCGGGAGCTCGGGGCGCTCGGAGAGAAAGCCGTAACCGGGATGGATCGCCTCGGCGCCGCTGCGGCGCGCCGCATCGATCACGGCATCGACATTGAGGTAAGTCGCGCGCGCATCGCCTTCGCCGAGGATGACCACCTCGTCGACGGCGCGGCTCGGCCAGGCGCGCCGCTCGTCTTCCGCGGCCGCGAGAATCGAGCGGACTCCCAGCTCGCGGCAGGTGCGCGCGATCCGGACGGCGATCTCGCCCCGGTTCGCGATCAACAGGGAGCGGATCATCCGCGGAGCCACGGCGCCTTTTCCTTCCTGAGAAAAGCCTGCATCCCTTCCTGTCCCTCTTTCGACACGCGGCGCGCCGCGATCGCTTCGACCGTGTAGGGAATCGTCTCTGTACGATCGCGCCCCGAAACGAAGGCGATCAGTTTCTTGCAATCGCGGACCGCTTCGGGCCCCGAGCTGCACAGCTGCCGTACTGCGGCGCCAACTGCCTCGTCGAGCTCGGCCACCCCTTCCGCGAGCTCGTGCACGAGCCCGATCCGCAACGCTCGCGCCGCATCGAACCGCTCGCCGGTCAGAAACAGTGCCCGGGCGTGGGTCGCCCCGATCTTTCCGATCACGTAAGGGGAGATCACCGCCGGCAGGATGCCGAGCTTGACCTCCGAGAGGCCGAATTTCGTGTTCGCCTCGGCGATCGCGATGTCGCAGACGGCCACGAGGCCGACTCCCCCGCCGATCGCGGCTCCCTGGATCCGCCCCACGATCGGAATCGGGAGGTCGTTCAGAAGCGCGTACATCTTCGCCAGCCGGGAAGAATCGCGGATGTTCTCGTCGCGTCCATACGAGACCATCTTCGCCATCCAGTTCAGGTCCGCCCCGGCGCAGAAGTTGGGACCTTCCCCGCGAAGGACGAGGGCGCGGAGATCGTTCCGCTTCTCGACGTCCTCGAGCAGCGCGATCAGCTCCGAGATCATCTCGTCGTTGAATGCGTTGTGAACCTCCGGACGGCTCAGCTCGACCGTGAGAGCTCCGTCCTTCTCGTCCAGGCGAAATGTCTTCGGCTCTCCCATGAAGCCCCCCGCAATCGAAGTGGCCGTGGCGGAGGATCTTTCCCTCCGCCTCTGAGCTTTTCCGATGAGTGAGTGGCTATTCAATCGGGATCGCCCGAGGAAAGCAACCGGCCGCAGGAAAAGAGAGAAGGCTTCATCCTGCCCGCGGAGGATAGGATCCTCCGCCACTGTGGCAGAGGATCTTTTCCTCTGCCTCGCTATTCGGCAGCAGAGATCGTCCAGTTCGAGCAACTCTCTCTTCGAAGCGCTTCATCCTGCCGGCGGAGGATAGGATCCTCCGCCACCGTCCCTCTCGATGTTTCGAGGCGGGTCAGCGCCGCCGCGCGGAGCGCTGCCTCGAGCTCTCGCCGGAGCCGTAAGTGGTTTCGAGCACGTATTCGGCGACGGCCGCCAGCGCGCCCTCCGCCTCCACCCTGACCCGGTAGTCCACGCCATCGGCCGGCGGAGCGAGCGTCGCGAGCACGACGCTCTGGGAGCTGCCGACCGTCTCGACGGACTGCGTGATTCCACCTGCGATCAGCGTCACCCTGATCGGGGCCGCGCCCGCCGTCACGCGCACCGAGACCGGGCCCGCCTGATCGGTTCTGAACTGGTAGTAGTCGACGTCTCCGGCCGCGCAAAGCCGGCTCGTGAGGCGGCGTCCGGAGATCAGCCGGCCCCACGCGCGTTCCGAAACGTCGTTCGGTTCATGCGGATCGAAGCAACCGGTTTGAGCCGGCGCCAGGTCGACGTTCGAAACCAGGGCGAACTCCCGGAAGCCGAGCCCGGGAACCGCGCTCGCGCGCACCACGGCGCGATACGTGCCGCCCTGAGTGGCGGTGAGCTCGAGCTGCTCGACGGTGTCGATGTCGTTGACTCCGCGTGTCGCCGCCTTGTCAGGATCGGATGGGTCGAGCACCCAGGGGAAGAACTTCGAGCCATCGGGAGCGATGACTTCCAGGTCCATGTCGTCGATCAGCGTCGTCTCATTCTCCGGATACGGCTCAGTTTCGGGATCGGTCCAGGCCAAGGTCAGCCTCGCGTTCGCGCCGGCCGCGAGCTCGAACGAAAACTCGTGAGACTCGCCTGCCTCGAGAGCCCCTCGCCGGATTCTCGAACCCTTCCGCTCGTCAGCGCGGATGGTATCGACCGAGGCCTTCGCATTCACCAGGCCGAAGCCGAACGTGTAGTCCGGACCGGGATTGCCGAGGTCCTCGGCGCCATGAATGAGCAGAGCCTTGAGCACGTCCGCGGTCGGCCCGATCGGGCCCATCGTCCGCGACCACTGCTCGAGCAGCAGGGCCGTGATCCCGGTGACCACGGGGGCGGCCATCGACGTCCCCTGCAGGTTCCCGTACTTCCCGTCCTCGGTCGT
>JBHEOL010000210.1:0-5088 GCA_046261635.1 Thermoanaerobaculia bacterium
GGCCCGAGGGGATGCGCGATCGGTCGCGCGGGTCGCGATGTTTCTCGGACTCGATTATGCCGACTTTCGCGGCATGGCGATCTGCATTCGCGCCATCGGAGCAACCGACTTTCGGGCTCTTCGGAACTTTCATCGCGCGCACGGCGTTTCCTCTCGCGTGAATGCCCCCGCCGCATCGCAGCAAGAGCGAATGCGCCGCCTCAAGGATCGCCTGAAGGAGATTCCCACGCGGCCCGGAGTCTACCTCCACCGCAACGCCGGCGGCGAAGTGATCTACGTCGGCAAGGCCCGGAGCCTTCGCAGCCGGGTCGCTTCCTATCTGGCCGGTCGAGGGGTGCGCGACCCCAAGACCTGGGCCCTGATCGCCGAGATCGAGTCGATCGACTTCGTCGAGACCAGCAACGAGCTCGAGGCCATTCTGCTCGAGAACAACCTGATCAAGACGCACCAGCCGCGCTACAACATCCTGCTCCGGGACGACAAGACCTATCCCTACATCAAGGTCACCATGTCCGAGGACTATCCCCGCGTCGTGTTCACCCGCCGGGTGGATCGGCGGAAAGGGGATCTCTACTTCGGCCCTTTCTTCGCGGGAACCGCGCGGAAGATTCTCAAACTCGTCGGCGACCAGTTCCGGCTGCGAAGCTGCGACATCGATATCGAGTCCGGCAAGGACGCGCTCCCCAGACCCTGCCTCTACTACGACATGCATCAGTGTCTCGGGCCCTGCCTCGTCGGGCTGACCACTGACGAGCAGTACCGCGAGATGGTCGACGACGTGATCCTGTTTCTCGGCGGGCGCCGTCGCGAGCTGACCGAAAAGCTGAAAACGCGGATGTATGAGGCAGCCGCCCGGGAGCAGTTCGAGCTGGCCACCTACTACCGCGACCTGATCCGGACGACCGAGAGGATCCAGTCCGAGCAGCAGGTGGCTTCGCCCGGCGGGGAGGCGGTCGACGTATGGGGCCTCCATGAAGAGGGTGGGGATGTCGCGATCCAGATCTTCGTCCTGCGGGACGGCAACATGGTGGACCGCCGCGAGCTGTTCTGGGAGAAAGTAGACGACTATCAACCTTCGTGGTTCCTCTCCGAGGTTCTTCAGCGCTATTACCAGGACAATCTCTTCATCCCGGCCGAGGTGCATCTTCCGGTTCCCATCGAGGAGCAGGAGCTGATCGAAGCGTGGATCGCCTCGCGGAGGGAGAAGAAGGTCGTGCTCCGAGTCCCGCAGCGAGGGCGCGGTGTCGATCGCCTCGAGCTCGCGAATCGGAACGCCCGGCTCGCGCACGAGTCGCGGTTCCGCAAGTCGACCCAGGACCGGCTGCAGATCGCCGCTTCGAGGCTGGGAGACGTGATCGGCTTCGAGGGAGCGGAGGTCCGGACGATCGAGTCGTTCGACATCTCGAACTTCCAGGGTACCGATTCGGTCGCGGGGATGGTGGCGTTCGACAGCGGAAAGTTCGATCGCACGAAGTACCGCATTTTCAATATTCGCTCGGTGGAAGGGGCCGATGATTTCCGATCGATGGCGGAGGCGGTGGGGCGGCGATATCGCCGCGTCGTGGGGGAGGGGCAGAAGCTCCCGGATCTGATTCTGATCGACGGGGGACGCGGGCAGCTCAACGCGGCTCTTGCGGCGTTGAGCAATCTCGAGATCGAGAACGTCGCGATCGCCGGTCTGGCGAAACGGGAAGAAGAGATCTACCTTCCCGGTCTCGATGAACCGATCCGGCTCGAACGGACCGACCCCGCGCTGCATCTGCTGCAGATGATCCGCGATGAGACGCACCGCTTTGCCGTATCATCGCATCGACGGCGAAGAGCGAGGCGAACGCTGACGAGCGAGCTCGATCAGCTTGCGGGAATCGGCGCCAAGAGGCGCAAACTCCTGCTCGAGCACTTTGGCAGCCTTTCGGCAGTCCGCCAGGCTTCAGAAGGCGACCTGGCGAAAGTCCTCGGTCCGAAGGTGGGCCACACCGTCTGGGAACAACTGCACGCGAATCCCTGAGGGATTTGGAACCGTGATCGGCGCCCTCAGGGGGGCTGGGAGGGGGAGAAGGAAGCGATGAAACTCGAAGGCGAACTCCAGGACATCGACATCATCCGGCACCTGCTCGATCTGGCGGAGTCGCGATTCACTGGCGCGATCCGCTTCGAAAACGACGGAGTGATCAAGATCCTCTATCTCAAGGAAGGGGACGTCCTGTCGGCGAGCACGAACGATCGCGCGGACAGTGTCGACGAGATCCTGCTGCGCGCTGGAAAGGTCAACCGCGATCACATCCGCCAGGCTCTCGGAAAGAGGAAGGACAACGAGACCCTGGGAGATGCGCTGCTGGCGCTCGGATTCATCGCCAAGAAAGAGCTCGTCTGGGCGCGTCGGGTGCAGGCCGTCGGAATCATCCGGTCCATCCGCGACTGGCCCGCGGGGAGCTGGCAGTTGGTGCATGACTACCTTCCCAAGCGGGAAGAGGGGACTCTCTACTATCTTCCGCAAATCATCCTCGAGTTGATCGTCACCGACTCCGACCGCAGCGCCGTCGAAAAGAGGGTCGACGGGGGAAACCCCGTGTTCGCCAGAACGGCCCTGTTCGACGACCGTTACGCCCGACTCGCCCTCAACGAGGATGCGGATCGCATCGTTGCAGAAATCGATGGTGACAGGACCGCCGCCGAGATCGCTGCCGCCTCCAAGCTCGAGACCTTCGCCGTCTACAAGCTGCTCCTCGCGCTCGAATCCCTCGGGATGCTCCAGCGCGACAAAACTCAACCATCACTTGAGGTTTCTACCCTCGGCGCCCCCGCTTCGGCAGCCGCCTTCGAGAGCGATCCGGACGAGCGGGTTCTCTCTTCGGAGGATGACCTCTCGGCCCATTTTAGCGATGAGACGTTTGGCGATCCGCTGTCGATGCCGATCGAGACTTCGATCCCCGCGGCCAGCGCCCCGACCGACTGGGACGCGGCCGACACGCCGGAAGGGCTCGATCAGGAAGTGGACCCCGATCCTGGCGTGGCAACCGCGGCGAACGATGCGAGGTACCGGCACGAGTCCTCGCGCAACTCGATCCTGATGCTCGGGGCTCTCCTCGTGACGATGGGAGTCCTCGCATTCTTTGGTTACCGGTGGTGGAGCGGGCAGGAGACGCCCGCGGAGGTCGAAACGGCTCCCGTCACCTCCATCGAAGAACTGGAGCCGGAGGCGTCCGAGCCCCCCTCCGAAGAAGGGCTCGCCTCGAACGACGCACCAATCGACCCGCCCCTCGCAGCTCCGGCTCCCGTGCAGCCGCTCCCCGCGACTCCTCCTCCGGCGACGGCGACCGTCGCACCACCTGTCTCGCCGCCGGCGGGATCGACCGACCCGCTTCGGGAGCGATACCAGTCCATGGCTGACGAGTTCGCCCGCGAACGCGCCTCGGTCGGCTACACCGTGCAATTCGAGATCGTTTGCGAGACCGCCTCGGTCACCCGGGCGCTCCGCGAAGGGGGCGATCAGGTGTGGTTCGTGCCGATCCGCTACAGAGAGCGCCCCTGTTTCCGCGTATTCTGGGGGCGATACGATACACGCGAAGCTGCGGAGAGCGCGAAGGGCCAGATCCCGGCATCCCTGAGCGGCAGCGGGCCGACGATCGTCCGGCCCGGGGAGGTCCGCTGATGATCGAATGGGTGGCGTCTCTGATCACTTCCGTAGGGCTCGGACTCGGCGCCGGTGTCAACGCCTACGCGACGTTTCTCGTGTTCGGGCTGCTGTCGCGCTTCTACCCGCTTCTCTTCCAGGGCGATCTCGCGACGTTCTTCGCTTCCACCCCGGTGCTGGTGACGGTCGGCGTGCTCTATGTGATCGAGTTCGCCGCGGACAAGTTTCCGGGTCTCGACCACATCTGGGACGCGATTCACACGTTCATCCGGCCGGCCGCGGGCGCCCTGGTCGCTTTCGCATCCACGACTCCGGAGATGCCGCAGGGGGTCGCCATCCTCGCCGCGGTTCTGGGCGGGGGAGCCGCGCTCGGGAGCCACCTGACCAAGTCGGCGATCCGGGCGACGAGCACGGCAACGACCGGAGGGATCGCCAATCCGGCTCTCTCGGTCGGCGAGGATGTTTTCGCAATCGGCCAGTCGCTGCTGGCGGTTTTTCTCCCGTTCGTCTTTCTCGCGTTGATGGCGGCCTTTCTTCTCGCCCTGATGGCGTGGCTCCTCCGCCCCCGGCGCGGGCGCATTTGACGGAGCGCTCATGCGCATGCTGGTCGACGGTTCGAACCTTCTGGGGGCCCTGAGGCTCGACCGGGAGGGGGATGGGCCGAAACGGGAGCTCCTCAAACTCCTGGCCAGCTACGGAAGGAGCCGGCGCCGGCGGATCCTCTGCTTCTTCGATGGTCCCCGGCCGTCCGCATTCGCCGCTCAGCTCGGCCACGTGACGGCCCGGTTTTCAGCCCCGCGATCCGCCGACGACGCCATCGTGGAAGAGGTGGAGAAGCTCGGCAAGGAGCCGTTCGAGGTCGTCACCGGAGACCGGGCGCTCGCCTCCCGGTGCCGCCGGCGCAACGTCTCGATTCTCGATTCCGCGAGCTTCGCGCGCGATCTGGAGCGGACGGCGGAAGAAGGGGAGGGGAGCCCTCCCGCGGACGAGTGGGAGGCGTATTTTTCAGACCCCAAAAACAGGAACATATAGAATGTCGGTACGCCGACAATCAATCTAAGTCATTTAAACGGCTATGGTTAGCGCGATGAATTAGAGAGAGGCTAGGGGCTAGGGGCTAGGAAAACCAGAAGCCAGAACCAGAACCAGAACCAGAACATTACCACCGTACCTGGACCTTTGCCGTTGCTTTTCCTAGCCCCTAGCCCCTAGTCCCAAGCCCCTCTCTTTTCATCCTCGCGCTGCAATTCTCCCCACGAAGTTCGCTGTTACAACAGCCGTGTGAAGTGGATCGGAGGATCGCCGCGGCCGCGAGGCCGGGGAGGAAAGTCCGAACTCTCACGGGCAGCAGGCTGGATAACGTCCAGGAGCGGCGACGCTACGGAAAGTGCAACAGAGAATAGACCGCCCCGGTTCGCCGGGGTAAGGGTGAAACGGTGCGGTAAGAGCGCACC
>JBHEOL010000219.1:0-3344 GCA_046261635.1 Thermoanaerobaculia bacterium
GCTCCATTCGATCCACCAGAAGCTGCGCCGGCAGGGGATCGACATCGGTCAGCTCTACGACTACCTCGCCTTCCGGATCATCACCGACTCGGTCAAGGACTGCTACGCCGCCCTCGGCATCATCCATCAGGCCTGGCGCCCGGTTCCCGGGCGCATCAAGGACTACATCGCGATGCCGAAGCCGAACTTCTACCAGTCGCTGCATACGACGGTGGTGGCGGAGAAGGGGCAGCCGTTCGAGGTCCAGATCCGCACCCGGGAGATGGACCTGATCGCCGAGCAGGGGATCGCCGCGCACTGGAAGTACAAGGAAGGCCGCGTCCGCGCCAACCCCGACGACGAGAACTTCCTCTGGCTCCGCCAGCTCGTCGAGTGGCAGCACGAGATCAAGGACCCGAAGGTGTTCATGAACTCCCTCCGGATCGATCTCTACCCGGACGAGGTCTACACCTTCACCCCGAAGGGGGAGGTTTTCGCCTTCCCCCGCGGCGCGACCCCCCTCGACTTCGCGTATCGCATCCATACGGATCTCGGCAACCACTGCGTGGGCGCGCGCGTGAACGGCAAGCTCGTCCAGCTCAAGACGCCGCTGCGCAACGGCGACATCATCGAGATCATCAGCGCGCCGAACCAGACGCCGAGCCGCGAGTGGCTCTCGACCGTCGTCACCTCGCGCGCCCGCCACAAGATTCGTCACTGGCTCAACGCCGAGCAGAAGAAGCGCTCGCTCGAGCTCGGCAGGAAGCTCGTGGAGAAGGAAGCCAAGCGTTCCCGCGTGCCGATCCGGAAGCTCATCGCCGAGAGCGCGCTCGACGGGGTGCTCGCCGAGCATGGCTACGCCCGCCTCGAGGATATGTTCGCCGACGTCGGCTACGGGAAGCTCGCGGCCCGCACGGTAATCGAGCGCTTCGTCCCGGAGGAGGGAAAGAAACCGGAGGAGCCGACCCCGATCCGCGACGCGGTCCGGAAGATGTTCCCCTTCGGCGGTTCTCCGGCTCTCAAGGTGAAGGGCTCCGCCGATCTGATGACGTACCTGGCCAAGTGCTGTAATCCCCTCCCCGGCGAGAAGATCGTCGGCTACGTCACCCGCGGTAAGGGGATCGCGGTCCACTCCGACAGCTGCCCGAACGTTCGGAACCTCATGTTCAACCCCGATCGCGAGATCGAGGTCGAATGGGGGGATAAGGAAGCGGCGCAGTACCGGATCGACCTGGAGGTCCAGGTGGAGGACCGAACGGGGATGCTCGCGCGCGTGGTCTCCCAGATCGCGAACATGAAGACGAACATCCGGAACATCGAGGCGCGGACGAGCGACGGCCGCGGCGTGATCGACCTGACGGTCGAGATCAGCGACCTGAGGCATCTGGAGAAGGTGCTCAAGGGACTGACCAACCTCGACGGGGTGATCGCGGTGGAGCGGAAGTACAACGCGCGGCAGGCCTCGGCATGAAGAAATAGGACGGATAGGACGTATAGGACGAATAGGACCCCGCCCGCCCGGCGGACAGCCTTCGCCGTACCGCCGCCCTACCGGGGGCGATGTCCTAGACGTCCTAGATGTCCTATGCCTAGGTTCTAGAAGTCCTGGAAGTCCTGGAAATCCTGCCGTCCCACCGTGATCCAGCTCACGCCCGGGTCCGCCGGCCGGCGTCATCCTCTGAATATGGCGATCGGAGTGGCGGGGATGAGGTGGGGAGGAGTCCTGGCCCAGTTTGCCGGGAACGCAAAAACGGGAGCCTTCAGGGCTCCCGTTTCGCCATATCTTATGTCGGTGGGAGGGCCGAGGTCGGCCCCGCCGGATCAGCGGACGGCTTTCTGGATGCGGTTGGAGCGGATGCAACGGGTGCAGACGTTCATCCGGCGGGCAGCGCCGTTGACGAGGACCCGGATCCGCTGGAGATTCGGCAGCCAGCGCCGGCTGGTGATGTTATGGGCGTGGCTGACCTGATTTCCGAAAACCGGGGTCTTGCCGCAGACTTCGCACTGTTTTGCCATGATGATGCGCTCCTTCGCGTCGGGACGCGTGATTCTAGTGGGCCGTGGCAGCGGGCGCAAGCGCCGGGATGCCGAGGGCGAAACCGCGCGGGTCCGCGACGATATCTTTTTTGCTTTCTAAATGTTGTCGAGTTGACATGAAAAATAAAACCGTGTAATTTCCCACCAAACTTCCCGTATTCAGAATCGAAGAGCCACGACAAGAAAAAAAGCTGAGAAGTCAGTGTGAGATGGATGGGGTGAGCGGTGTTCTTCTCAAAGAGCAAACAAATCGTCGGGCTTGATATCGGCTCTTCCGCGATAAAACTCGTTGAGCTGCGCGAGAAAAAGGCGGGGAGCTACCAACTCGTCAAAGCCGGCCTCGAGCCGCTGTCGCCCGAAGCCATCGTCGACGGGTCCATCATGGATTCGTCCATGGTGGTCGAGACGATTCAACGGCTGAACAGCAATCTTGCCGTCAAGAATTCCAATTACGGCACCTCGCTCTCGGGCCACTCGGTCATCATCAAGAAGATCTCGCTGCCGTCGATGTCGGCCGACGAGCTCGCCGAGTCGATCCAGTGGGAGGCCGAGCAGTACATCCCCTTCGACATCAACGACGTGAACCTCGATTACGTTCCGCTCACCGCCGCAGGGACGGGCGAGAACATCGACGTCATCCTCGTCGCCGTCAAGAAGGAGAAGATCAACGACTACACCTCCGTCATCGGGCAGGCGGGCCGCAACGCGATGCTCGTGGACGTGGACGCGTTCGCCGTTCAGAACGCGTACGAGATGAACTACCCGGTCGAGGAAGGGCGCGTCCAGGCGCTGGTGAACATCGGCGCCTCGGTGACCAACGTGAACATCCTCTCGGGGTCGACCTCGCTTTTCTGGCGCGACATCACCTTCGGCGGGAATCAGTACACGGATGCGATCCAGCGCGAGCTGAACCTCTCGTTCGCGCAGGCGGAAGGTCTCAAGCGCGGGGAAGCGGCGGGCGACCACACGATCCAGCAGGTCATCCCGATCCTGAACTCCGTCTCCGACGACTTCGCGAGCGAGCTCCGCAAGACGCTCGACTTCTTCACGGCGACGTCCGGCGCGGAGCGGGTCGACTCGATCATGCTGGCGGGCGGCGGCGCGAGCGTGCTGAACCTCGAGACGATCCTGCGCGAGAAGTTCGGCATCGACGTCGAGATCATGAATCCCTTCAAGAACGTGACATTCAACGAAGGGGAGTTCAACCCCGAGTGGATCTCGGAGGTCGCTCCGAGCATGGCGGTGGCGGTTGGGCTGGCCATTCGGAAGGTGGGGGACGCGTGATCAAGATCAATCTTCTCCGGGAAGGTCGTGGAGCGACCCGGGCC
>JBHEOL010000241.1:0-5082 GCA_046261635.1 Thermoanaerobaculia bacterium
GCCCTTACCGCCGCTCGACCGGCGCGGTCGGCAGCCTCCATAGATGGATGGTGACGCCCGTGGCGATGGCGAGCATCAGCGCCCTCCCCCACCAGACCGGCAGCAGAAAGACGACCGAGGGGCCGACCGTCAGCCAGAGGACGGCGATCGTGACGACCTTGTCGCGCAACGTGAGCCCGCGGCCGTCGCGATAGTCGCGGATGGTGCGCCCGAACCAGCGGTTCGCGAGAAGCCAGCCGTAGAAACGATCCGAGCTCCGCGCGAAGAAGAAGGCGGCGAGAAGAAGAAGCGGAGTCGTCGGGACGAGAGGAAGCACCATGCCGAGGACGCCGAGTCCGACGCAGAGGAGCCCGAGAACGACGTAGAGCGCACGGACGACTCGATTCACGCGCCGGGATCGATCAGGAGAAGGATGCGGGAGGAAAGGAATGGGATGAGCGAGGTGTCGGCCGCGGCTCCACGCGTGAGAATGGCCGCCACGTACCGCGCCCCGTCGGGGAGCTCGACGATCATCGCGTCGTGCCGCACCTCGGAGGTCCACCCGGCCTTCGACCAGAGGCTGGATCCGGCCGGAAGCGCCTGGCCGCCGAACTCGGCGACCTGGTCGTCGGCTCCTTCACCCGGAAGCGGCCGATTCATGAGGGCGAGCATCTGCTCTCCCGCCTCCGCATCGATCAGATCGCGGCTGGCGAGAGAGAGGAGAAGGGCTGCAACTGCGTCGCTCGTCACCCGGTTTCTGAACTCGCGGTTCGCTCCGAGGATCTGTTTCTCGCGGCCGTAGACCCCCTCGCACCACGTCTTGCCGTTCACATTCACGTCGTAGCCCATCGATGCGAACCAGCGGTTCGGGGCATTGCGCCGGCTGACGAACTCCTCCCACGCGCTCCCCTCGAGCTCCGGGCCGCTCGTGGTTCGCGTGACGCGGTCGACGACGTACGAGGTCGCGTCGTTGAGGGAATCGACGATCATGTCGCGCAGCGCTTCTTCCAGTGGCGCGTCGAAGACGAGCCTCCCGGCGGCGCGCTCGCGATGGGCCGCCGCGAGAAAGAACAGTTTCACCACGCTCGCCGGGTGATAGGTCGTGTCGCCGCCGAAACTCGCCCGCCTCGCGCCGTCCTCATCATCGAGCCGGATGAGCGTGAGAGAGAGGTTTCCGGGCGTGACGGCCGGGTAGCGTGCGAACGCCTCCTGCGCGACTCGCTCGAGTCCTTCTTCGAGCCGGGGTGACACCGGAACCTCGTCGAACCGGCGGAAGTCGGCGAGGCCGGGTGTCGCGGCGAGAAGCCAGACGATGGCGGCGAGAGCTATCGGCCGAGCCACGACTCGATCCTCGAGACGACGGTTGCGGGAGTGAAACCGAAGTGTTCGGCCAGAGCCTCGAAGGGAGCCGAGGCGCCGAAGCGGTCGATCCCGATGACGAGCCCTTTTCTGCCGACGTACTTCCACCAGCCATCGGTCCGGCCAGCCTCGATGGCGACCAGTCGGTCGCGGTCCTCGCCGAGAACCTTGCGCTTGTAAGCGTCATCCTGGGCGTCGAACAGCTCCAGGCACGGAGCCGACACGATGCGCGCCGCAATCCCCTTCTCGAGGAGCTTTTTCGCCGATGCGATGGCGAGAGGGACTTCCGAGCCGGTGGCCACGATCGTGATCGTTCCCTCCTCGTGTCCTTCGAGCACGTAGGCGCCGCGGAGGATTCTGTCCGAGTCGAACTCCTCGCTGCGCGCGATCGGCTCGAGCTTCTGCCGCGTGAGCGTGAGCGCGACCGGGCCGTCCTTCCTCCGGAGTGCGTGGTACCACGCCATCGCGACCTCGACGCCGTCGGCCGGACGGAACACCTGGAGGTTCGGGATGAGCCGGAGCGCGAACAGATGCTCGATCGGCTGATGGGTCGGCCCGTCTTCTCCGAGGAAGATCGAGTCGTGCGTGAACACGTAGATCGCAGGGACTTTCATCAGCGCGGCGAGGCGGATGGCCGGCCGCATGTAGTCCGAGAAGATCAGGAACGTCCCGCCGTACGCACGCCAGCAACCATAGAGAACGAGCCCGTTGAGGATCGCTCCCATGGCGTGCTCGCGGACCCCGAAGTGAAGATTGCGGCCTGCGAACACCGGGAGCTCGGGAACGTCTGCTCCCTCCCCGGGGCGCGCGATGTTCCCCTCTCCCTTCAGCATCGTGTTGTTCGAGGGGGCGAGATCGGCCGAGCCGCCGATGACGAACGGGACGAGCTCGGCGATCTTCTGCAGGACCTGTCCCGACAACGCACGCGTTGCCGCTGGCTTCCCGGAACGCGCCGCCTCCACCAGCTCCTCCGCGGCCGACTCCGGCAGCTCGCGCGACCAGAAAAGGTCGTACAGGGCGCCGACCTGTGGCGATTCCTCCCGCCACTCCTTCATCGACTTGTCCCATTTCCGGCGCGAGCGGGCGAGGCGTGAAGTCCGTTTCTTGAACTCTTCCCGTACTTCGTCGGGAACGAAGAACGGAGGCTCGGCCGGCCAGTCGAGCGCCTTCTTCGTCGCTGCGACTTCTTCCTTGCCGAGCGGAGCGCCGTGCGCTTCCGCCGTTCCGTGCAGGTTGGGGCTCCCCCATCCGATGACGGTCCGCGCGATGATCAGTGACGGCCTGTTCGGGACGCGCTGGGCCTTGCGGATCGCCTTCCGGATCGCGGCGCGGTCGTGGCCGTCGATCTTCTGGACGTGCCAGCCGTATCCTTCGAAGCGCTTCTTCACGTCCTCGGAGAAGGCGAGGCGCGTCCCCCCTTCGATCGTGATCTCGTTGTCGTCCCAGAAATAGATGAGGCTTCCGAGCCCGAGGTGTCCGGCGATCGAGGCGGCCTCATGGCTGATCCCTTCCATCAGGTCGCCATCCGAGCAGAGTGCGTAGACGAAGTGGTCGACCGGGCGGAAAGCGGTCGAATCGAAGCGTGCAGCGAGCATTCGCGCGCCGAGTGCCATGCCGACGCCGTTCGCGAATCCCTGCCCGAGAGGGCCTGTCGTCACCTCGATTCCGGCGGCGTGCCCGTGCTCGGGATGCCCGGCGGTCCGCGATCCCCACTGGCGGAAATTGCGAAGCTCCTCGATCGTCATCTCCGGATATCCGCTGAGATGAAGAAGCCCGTAAAGAAGCATCGAGGCGTGCCCGGCGGAGAGGATGAACCGGTCGCGATTGGGCCATTCCGGCTTTTTCGGATCGTGGCGGAGGAATTCGGTCCACAGAACGAACGCGATGTCCGCCATCCCCATCGGGGTGCCCGGATGACCGGAGTTGGCGGCCTCGACTCCGTCGACCGCGAGGAATCGGATCGTATTGACGCAAAGTTGCTCGAGCCGCTCCTTTTCATTCATCGGGAGATTGCTCGCTTCGGCCGATCCGACGGTCGCTTTCGCCTCGGCTGCGGTCTGTCCTGGCTGATTCGGCTCGTTCATGACTCCTCCGTCCTTCGAGCCTCGGATTATACTCAGCACGTCCAGACAATCTCTCTCGCCACTGAAAGGAGCGAAAATGCCGCATGACGAGGTCCGGGTCAAAGGGACTCCGGTGAAGAGTTTTCTCTCTTTTCTCGACCAGGATCTGACCGCCGACCAGAGAGCGGAGGTCTTCAGATCGGCCCCGACTGAGCTCGCCGGCCGGATGAGAGACCGCCAGATCCTGGCCACGGAGTACGTTCCCGTGACCGTGCTCAACCAGCTCACCATCGAGGCGGCCCGCGTCAAGGGCGAGCCGATGGAATCCTTCGCCCGTCGCGCCGGAGCCTTCGCGGCGCGTGAAGCCGTGAACACGGTCATGCGCTTTCTGGTGCGGATCTTCACTCCCGACACGCTTCTCCAGAAAGCGGGCTCGATCTGGAAATCGGTTTATGACCGAGGCGAGATGAAGGCGACGCGCGAAGCGGAAGGGAAGGCGCGGGTGACGATCCTCGACTTTCCGTCCGAGCCGGCCGGCTGCGCCCGGATCACCGGATGGATGGAAGGGATGGTCGCGATGACGAAGGTGAAGAACCCGGTGGTGCGCCAGGTCAAATGCTTCTCGAAAGGAGCCCCCGCCTGCGAGTGGGAGATCCATTGGACCGCCTGATGTCGATTCGCGGATTGATCAAACTCGCGTGGGATTCGATGTTCCGCAAGGAGTTCCCGGGGCTCGAGCCCGGATCTCCCGCACCCCGTTTCGAAGCGCCCGATCAGCACGGGGTGACGCGGACGCCCGACGAGTTCCGTGGGAAGTGGGTCGTGCTCTGGTTCTTCCCGAAGGCCGACACCCCCGGGTGAACGGCGGAAGGATCCCGGTTCCGGGATCTTCAGGCGGAGTACGACGAGCTCGGGGCTGAGATCGTCGGCTGCTCGTTCGACGGAGTCGCGGCGCTCGAACGTTTCGCGACGAGGCGGCAGTTCGAGTTCCCGCTGCTCTCCGACCCGGATCGCGAAATCGCGCTCGCCTACGGAGCGGCCGATTCGAAGCACCAGCCCCTCGCCCGGCGCGCGGCAGCCCTGATCACCCCCGAGGGGACGATCGCGGAATGGCACCCCCAGGTCAAAGCGCAGGCGTACCCCGATGAACAACTGGTAAGGCTAAGGCAGAAGTCAGAAGGCAGAAGGCAGAAGTAAAGGCAAAAACAGGATCAGGGTCCCGTGCGTCATCCTGAGAGGCTGTGAAAGAAACCAGAGGGGCCGCGCTGGTTTCTTTCACAGCCTCTGAGGGAGCGCCGCGCCGAAAGTTCGCTTCAAGAAAACCGCGAGCGCGACCGAAGGATCTCGAGATTGCAGGATCGGGACACCTGCCATGTTCCCCCCGCCCCGGCCAACGCGATCCTCGCATTTTGAGTTCCTTCGTCGGCTTCGCCTCCTCAGAGGCTGTGAAAGAAACCAGAGGGGCCGCGTTGCGGGCGGGACGACGTCAGATCGGCGCCGCCGCCGACGAGGCGATGTGGTTCATCGTTGAGGAGGTGGCGGCGTCGAGATGGTGTTGTCCCGCCCGCAACCCGAAGGGCTGGTCGAGGTTGCGGGCGATCTCCGCGTCGCTCGTCGTCAACGATGCCACCGCATCGCCTCCTCCTCGCTCCTTGATCTCGCCTCGCAAGCTCCACCAGCG
>JBHEOL010000278.1:0-4491 GCA_046261635.1 Thermoanaerobaculia bacterium
GGAGGCTGAAGCCTCCGCCACATTAGAATCCTGGCCATGGACTTTCGATCGGCCGGCGAACCGGACCTTCCCGCGATACGCCAGCTTCTTCGTGCGGCGAATGATACCCCGTGGAATCTCGAGCGCACCGCACGCGAGAAATGTTTCGAACCGGGACCTCTCGGCCCGCCCGAAGCGATCGTCGCCGAAGAATCCGGCGTTCTCCTCGGCGTCTCGGTTGCGACCAGTCGCGCGCTGAGGCTCCTGGCTGTCCATCCGGAACGGCGAAGGGAAGGGATCGGATCGGAACTTCTCTCCCGCTCGCTTCAGCGTGCCCCCGGGCGTTTCGTGGTCTATGGCGAGGCTGGAAACTACTTTCTTCCGGGGGTTCCTGAAAACGACCCAGGGACGCTCTCCTTCTTCAGGTCGCGAGGCTTCTCAGAAGAGGCGGAAGCTGCCGTCAATCTCGTCATCCCGCTACACGGCAACCCGAAGATCCCGGATGCCCCGCCCATGGGTGTCGAGCGAGGATCGGAAGCCGAGGGTGATGCGATCGCCGGTTTCGTCGCCGCGAAGTTCGGCCAGGCCTGGGCCTGGGAAGTCTCGAGAGCGATCGAAAACGACCCTCCGACCCTCTTCATCGTCAGGGGAGATGATGGCGGGCTGGCGGGGTTCGCGGCTCACGAGGCGAACAACCGCGGTCTGGGATTCTTCGGTCCGATGGGAGTCGATCCGTCCGGGCGCGGCCGGGGATCGGGCCGCTCGCTCCTGCTCGCCTCCCTCTCCGATCTGAAGCGTCTCGGCTATCGGGAAGCGGTGATCTCGTGGGCTGCCAATCATCAGTTCTACGACCGAGTTGCAGGTGTCGGGAGGGAGCACCGGATGATTCGCTTCTGGACGGTGCGGTAGAACTCGCTATGATGAGGGCCGCCTTTCGCCCGGACATGTGAATCAAAGGAGCTCGAAATGCCCATTCGACTCGCCTCTCTCATCCTCATTCTCGCCCTCGGATCGCTGATGGCCGGAGCGCTCGGCGCTCAGCCTGCGCGGGGCCCGCTCACCGACGAGGAGAAAACGGCCTGGCTGGCTGCCGACCTCAGAGCCATCAGCCGGACCGCGGAGCTCGCCGACAATCTGGGCAACGTTCGCCAGGTGATGCTCGCCATCATCGATCAGCAGATCGGCTGGCTCCGCGAACCGAAGCCGGATGGCACCTACCGCTGGGCCTCGCTGCAGCGCGAGGAAGGAGGACGGAGAAGCGAGGAGAAGGCGCTCGAGCGCGTCTGGACCGAGAACGACCTTCACGAGGTCACAATCTCCGCCCCATCGGCCTACCGGCTCCTCGTCAACGTTCCGCCGAAGCGCGGCGTGTTTTCCTCCAACAATCGCGTGTTCGTGAGAAATGTGGTCGTCGATTCCATCGATGCGGATGGGAAGAGCAAGCGGACGGACCTTCCGGTCCGGGTCTGGATCGATCCGGGCGACTCCCACGGCATCGCGCTTCCGGACATCGAGAGAAGCGTCCAGGCGACCGCGCACATCGGTGTCGAGAGCGGCGGCAATCGGGCAGTGGCCGAAGTGGTGCTGCTCGAGCCGACTCTCGCGGACGATCCGCTCAACCCTTATTTTCCGGCAGTTCGGCGGCTTGCCGATTTGCGGACGATCGTGACGCGCAGCGACATCCGGAGGGGTGAGCTGAAGATGGCGGCCGACGAGGCGCTGCTCGATCTTCCCGGAGAGCTCGAGAAGAGGGTCGCTTCGCAACAGGAGGCGATCGAGAGACGCCAGACGATCGCGATCGGAGGCGAACTGCTCGGAACGATCGAGATCGGCGATGCGACTCCCGACGTCGTTGCGAAGCTCGAACGGATCTCGCGGCTGCTTGCCGGGTCCCTGGAGGAGCAGGTCGGGGCGAGGGCCGAGCTCCAGGAGCTCATCCAGCAGCTTCAGCCCGCGGTCACGCCGGTCGAGCCCCAGATCTGATCCAGCAGGGACGGCGCGAAGCCTGTGGTACGGTTCTGGAAGCGCTCACCGGCTGGAAGATGATACGTAAATCAAAAGGCGGCCAATCCCGAAAAAGAGCTTCCTCGACGAGGAAGCCGGCCCGCTTTCTGCCGCTCGCGATCGGCATGTCGGGAGGGGTCGTCCTGGCGACTGCCGCTTTCTGGTTTTTCAAGCGGCAGGCCGAGAATGTGGTGGAAGGCTCGACCGACCATTACGACACGAACCTGCTCGAGCTCATACGGTCCGGCCAGAGTCCTCGGATCGACCGGGCGATGAGGGCAGCGACGGCTCTCGGCTCCCATACCGCGATCGGCGGGTCGGCTGCCTTCACCGCACTTCTGATGATCCGCCGCCGCAGACCGCACGACGCCTGGACTGTGCTGATCAGCACCGGCGGCGCCATGATTCTCAACACGGTCCTGAAGGCGATCTTTCAAAGGCAGCGTCCGCAGGAGCTGCACAGGCTGATCAAACTCCCGAAGTCGCACAGCTTCCCCAGCGGGCATTCCCTGCTTTCGGCCGCCACCTATCCCATCGTGGTGCATCACCTGGTCGAACGGCTTCCCGTGCGAATCCAGGTCATCACGCTGCTGGTGACCGCAGGAGTCATCGGCTCGGTCGGATACTCCCGCGTCTACTTCGCGGTCCACTTCCCCTCGGACGTGCTCGCCGGGTTCACGGCGGGCCTCGGCTGGCTCGGGCTGACTTCCCTCTCACACACCCTGATGGACCGCGACATGAGCGCGAGGGAACGCCGCCGGCTCACGAGGCTCGACAGCGAGATCGCGATGGATGAGCTGGAGCCCCCTGCGGGGGTATGATCCTCGTTCGCGCCTGGCGAACTGCTCGCAGCCGAAATGATCGGCGGCGCGAAGCCGTTACTACGTCAACCGCCTAAGTACTCGACTAAAAGGGATTTGCATGTCAGCGTCGGCCCCATTTGGAACCAACATCGCCTTCATCGAAGAGCTGTACGACAAGTACCGCCAGAATCCGCTGTCGGTGAGCGCGAGCTGGCGCGAGTTCTTTCAGGATTACGAGCCTCAGCCGGACCTGGACGAGAACGGCTCCGGAGCTTCTGCTGCCGAGACTGAGTTCGAGCAGAATGCTTCCTGGTCTCCGCAGCCGATCGACGGAAACAGGGAACAGGCGAAGGCGGGTCCGGCACCGGCTCCTGCTTCGGAAAAGGCCGCCGCTCCGGCGGCACCCGCTCAGCCTTCACCAGCCCCGGCGGCGAAACCCGCGGCGAAGCCGGCCGAAGGGCCCAACGAGGAAGCGGCCCCGGAACAGGTTTCCATTCTGCGCGGCGTCGCCGCGAAGATCGTCCAGAACATGGAGTCCTCGCTCGAGGTTCCGACGGCGACCTCGGTGCGCTCAATCCCGGTCAAGGTCCTCGAGGAAAACCGCAAGGTCATCAACCATCACCTGAGCCTTCAGGGTCAGCACAAGGCGTCCTACACGCACGTCATCGCCTGGGCAATCGTGAAGGCAATGCGAGAGTTTCCGCGCATGAACTCGTTCTACGAGATGCGTGAGGACCAGCCCAACCGGGTCGATCCGCCGCACGTGAATTTCGGCATCGCCATCGACATCGAGAAGAAGGACGGCTCCCGGACCCTCGTTGTTCCAAACATCAAGAAGGCCGATACGCTCGACTTCGGGCAGTTCATGCGCGGGTACAACGATCTGGTCCGGAAGGCCCGGAAGAACGCGCTGGAGATTTCCGATTTCGAGGGAACGACCATCTCGCTGACGAACCCCGGGATGATCGGCACGATCGCGTCGGTGCCTCGGCTGATGAAGAAGCAGGGGACGATCATCGCGACGGGGCAGATCGACTATCCCCCCGAGTTCTCGGGATCGGATGCCGAGGTGATCGCGGAGCTGGGCGTGTCGAAGGTCATGATGATGACCTCGACCTACGATCACAGGATCATCCAGGGCGCCGAGTCGGGCGCGTTCCTCGCGAAGGTCGACTCGCTTCTGCTCGGCCAGGAAAACTTCTACGACGAGATCTTCCGCGATCTGCGGATCCCGTATGAGCCTCTTCGCTGGTCGAGGGACCGCCGACCCTCGCTTTTCGGCGGGATGCAGAGCGAAGAAGTGCTGCGCCGCCAGGCGGGTGTCCTTCAGTTGATTCGCGCCTATCGAGTGCGAGGTCACTTGATCGCCGATCTCGATCCACTCGACTACAAGGTCGGCGCCCATCCCGAGCTCAACCTCAATTACTACGGCCTGACGATCTGGGATCTCGACCGTGAGTTCATCACCGGAGGTCTCTCGGGAAGATCGACCGCGCCACTGCGCGAGATCCTCGACGTCCTGCGCGACACCTACTGCGGCAAACTCGGGCCGGAGTACATGCACATCCAGAGTCCTGCCGAGAAGAAGTGGCTCCAGGACCGGATGGAGCCGTCGGGGAACTCCGCTCCTCTCGACGGGGCTCTGAAACGACGGATCCTGATGAAACTGACCGATGCGGAGGTCTTCGAGAAGTTCCTCCATACG
>JBHEOL010000339.1:0-3105 GCA_046261635.1 Thermoanaerobaculia bacterium
GAGCGTAGAAATGGGTGACCTGATGCGGCCAGCCCCCCAGACCAACAGCGCGGCGCTCGCGTGGCTCGACACTCTCCCCGAAGCGCAACCCTTTTTCCTTTTCGTCCACTACTACGAGCCGCATTTTCCGTGGGAGGCAGAGGAGAGATTCCGCCAGGGCGCGGCGTCGGACTACGACGGCGAGATCGCGGCCGCCGATTCAGCCTTCGGCGAGCTGATCGATCAGTTGCGCGCCCGGGGAATGTACGACGACTCGCTCGTCGTCCTCCTCTCGGATCACGGCGAAGGACTCGGCGATCACGGCGAGCAGTTCCACGGAGTGTTCGTCTACAGGGAGGCGATCCAGGTCCCGCTTCTGGTTCGCTGGCCGGGTAAACCGCCGGCGCGCATCAGCGCCCCCGCTCAGCTGATCGACGTGGCTCCGACGCTCATCGCCGCTGCCGGCACGAAACCCGATTTCGCAGGCGTGAATCTCGAGCTCATCGAAGGCGCCGGGGCAAGAGAGATCTACGCGGAGT
The DNA here is from genome assembly GCA_046261635.1 of Thermoanaerobaculia bacterium. Taxonomy (GTDB): domain Bacteria; phylum Acidobacteriota; class Thermoanaerobaculia; order Gp7-AA8; family Gp7-AA8; genus JBHEPS01. The sequence continues at coordinate 519 of JBHEOL010000339.1, forward strand.
CGCTCCTGCCGCAGATTCACTTCGGCTGGAGCCCGCTGCGGTCGATGATCCGCGGCGAGTGGCACGCGATCGAGGCTCCGAGTCCGGAGCTCTACGACATCGTCGACGATCCGGCTGAGAGGGTGAACGTCATCAACGACAACCGGCGTCTTTTCGCGTCGCTTCGCGATTCGATCGCGGCCCTCGGTCCGGGGCGGGATACGGCTTCCGAGGTGAGCGACGAAGAGCAGGCGAAGCTCGCGGCCCTCGGATACCTCGGGGGAACAGCGGGGACGGCGTCGAGTGGGATTGATCCGAAGGAGAGAATCGGCGAGATCGAAGCGCTCTTCGAAGCGAGCACACTCGCGGCACGGGGCGACCGGAGAGGAGCAATCGAGGCGTTCGAAGCTCTCGTTGCCCGAAGCCCGGGGCTGACCGACGCGTGGACGCGGCTCGGGGCACTCCATGAAGAGGAGGGGGATCTCGATCGGGCGATCGAGGCCTTCCGCCAGACCGCTCGGCTCGCCCCGAGCATGGCGCGGGAGCACGCGCTCACGCTCGCCAACCTTTACCTGAAGAAGGGAGATCTCGAGGCGGCGCGGGAACACGCCGAGCTCGCGCTTCCCGCGCATCCCGGCAGCGCGCGGATCCTTCTGTCGACCATCGCGTCCCGGCGCGGTGAGAGCGCGGAGGCGGAGAAGCAGGCGCGCGCGGCCTCGGCTGACCCCGCTTTCGCGGTTCGCGCCGAGCTGGCGCGCGCGGAGGCGCTCATCGCGTCAGGCGAGCTCGAGCCAGCACTCGCGGTCCTCGATGCCCTGGCTGGCCGCGTGACAGATCCGATCGAGGGGCTGCAGGCCGCGCGGGGAGAGGCCCTGGCACGGGCGGGAAGAGCTCCCGAGGCGGAGCGGGCGTTTCAGCGCGAGCTTCAGGACTTTCCGCGGAACCGGATGGCCTATTCGCGGCTTGCAATCCTCTACGCGGCGGCGGGCCGGCCCGACCGCTCGCGCGGAATCCTCGACATCCTGGTGCAGATCGACCGGAGCCCCGCGGCCCGGCGGCTCGCGGTCGAAACGCTCCGCGCGGTGGGAGACGAGGAAGGGGCGCGACGGCTCGAGAAAAGTGACTGAGGATGAAGCCCTCGGACCGGGAGAGATCGGAGTTGGCGCGGGCTCGCAGGATGGGACGTTCAGCGTGTAGCGTGGCGTGAGGCAGAGGAAAAGATCCTCTGCCACGGCGTGGGTGAGGCAGAGGAAAGGATCCTCTGCCACGGTGGCCGTGATCCTTTCTGCTGCACACATCTGCTGCACACACGAAAAAGCCCCGGCCTTTGTGGCCGGGGCTGGTTACTGCTTTACGGCTGGTTCCGAGCTCAGAAGCGCAGACCGACGGAGAAGCGGTACGTGCGCGGTAGCTGGAAGGAACCAGACTGAGCGAACGTCGTCGGGGTAGTCGGCTTACCGAAGTTCGGTCCCTTCACCCAATGGACGCCCTCGACGGGAGCCGTGGTGAAGGGGTTGAAGGCCAGGCAGCGATCGCCGCTGGCCTGGACACACTGCAGGCTCTGCCGGGTGAAGACGGTGCTATCACCGGCGACCTGAGCGTCCTCGTCGAACATGTTGAGGATGTCGGCCTGGGCGAACAGCTCGACCTTCCAGATCGGAAGGGCGTAGTTGAGGCCGAGGTCGGTCGAAGAGACGTCGTCCCAGCGGAACTCGCCGCGATCCGAGAAGTAGTACGTCCCGGAGGTCGGAGGCGAGGCATATCCAGGATTGACGATCCCGGTGTTCACCGTCGAGGTCAGAATGGTGCCGACCGCTTCGTAGGGCGTACCGGAATCGAAATTCTGGAGGAGTGAGAAGTTGAAGTTGCCGATCGGGGTCGGCAGGTCATAAGCCGCATAAGCGCGGACTTTGTGCGTCTGGTCGGCAGGAAGCAGACCGCTCGGATTCCCCTGGGCGTAGCCGAGGTATTCCGGATACGTGAAGGAGGTATCGGCGAACGGCCCGGATCCACCGGCCTCACCAACGATGTTGCCCTTCAGCTCGGACCAGGTGTAGTTGAGGCCGAGGTTGAGGCGATTCTCGAGCATCCGATAGCCGCCCTGGAGAATGATCGCGTCGTACGTACGATCGTACTCGTTGGAATTGACGATGAAGGCCTTGTCGGTCACGGTCCCGAGAGCGGGATTCGAAACGACCTGCCCGGTCTCCATGTCGCGCTTGGTCATGTAGAAGTCATCCCAGTCGCGAGCCACGAAGTCGGCGCGGACGAAGCCGGAGCCGAGGAACTGGTGGCCGAGGCCGAGGGTCATTTCCTTGACGAAGGGCGACTCGAGTGATCCCTGGATCTCCTGGGTCGCACCCGGGATGCGGGTGAAGACGAGGATGTCCGGGTCGGAGGTGTTCACGCCGCCGACGCTCTCGAACCAGCTGAAGAACTGGGCGAGGGCCTCCCGCATCGGGAGCGGTCCGATCTGCGGACCGTTGTAGAGGTAATAGAACAGAGCCGGGTTGCCGGCGACCGAGCCGGCGCCGGCGACGGTCTCGGCCAGGCGCGAGACGTAGTGGCTGTAGCTCGCGTTGACGCGGAGAGCGCCGTTGCCCCAGAC
>JBHEOL010000340.1:0-11322 GCA_046261635.1 Thermoanaerobaculia bacterium
AAGAGGAACTCGGCGAGTGCCCGGGCGAGCTCGGTTTTCCCGACCCCGGTCGGTCCCATGAAGATGAACGAGCCGATCGGACGGTTCGGGTCCTGCAGCCCCGCCCGCGAGCGGCGCACCGCGTTGGAGACCGCAACGACCGCTTCCTTCTGCCCGATGACCCGCTGGCTCAGGCGGTCCTCCATCCGGACCAGCTTCTGGATCTCCGATTCCATCATCCGCGTGACCGGAATCCCGGTCCATCGGGAGACGATCTCCGCGATGTCCTCCTCGGTCACTTCTTCCTTCAGCAGACCTCCCCCGGGACCCTGCATCTCCGTCAGCCGGCTCGAAGCGGCTTCGAGCTCGCTGTTGAGCTGCGGCATCGCTCCGTAGCGCAGCTCGGCGGCCCGGTTCAGGTCTCCCTCGCGCTCGGCCCGGTTCGCGGCTTCCCGCGTTTCCTCGATCTTCGCCTTCAATTCGCTGATCTGCGCGATCGCCGCCTTCTCCGACTCCCACTGAGCCTTGAGGCCCGAGATCTTCTCCTGCAGCTCCGACAGTTGGGATTCGATCGCCGCCAGCCGATCGCGGCTGAGGGCATCCGATTCCTTCGAGAGCGCCTGCTTCTCGATCTGCAGCTGCGTCATGCGACGCTGCAGCTCGTCGATCTCCTGCGGCATCGAGGTCAGCTCGATCCGCAGCCGTGAGGCGGACTCGTCGACCAGATCGATCGCTTTGTCCGGAAGGAAGCGATCGGAGATGTAGCGGTCGGACAGCATCGCGGCCGCGACGATCGCGGAGTCCTGGATCTTCACGCCGTGATGGACCTCGTAGCGCTCCTTGAGACCGCGCAGAATCGCGATTGTGTCTTCGACCGAAGGCTCGCCGACGAAGACCGGCTGGAATCGCCGTTCCAGCGCCGCGTCCTTCTCGATGTACTTCTGGTACTCGTTCAGGGTCGTCGCACCGACCGCCCGCAGCTCGCCGCGCGCCAGCGCGGGCTTGAGCAGGTTCGATGCGTCCATCGATCCCTCCGCGGCGCCGGCACCCACCAGCGTGTGGAGCTCGTCGATGAAGAGGATGACCTCACCCTCCGACTCCTGAACTTCCTTGATCACCGCCTTCAGCCGGTCTTCGAACTCGCCGCGGTACTTCGCCCCGGCAATGAGAGCGCCGAGGTCGAGGGAGACGACTCTCTTGTTCTTCAATCCGTCCGGCACGTCGCCTTCCATGATCCGGCGCGCCAGCCCTTCGACGATCGCGGTCTTCCCCACGCCCGGCTCGCCGATCAGAACGGGATTGTTCTTCGTCCGGCGCGAGAGAACCTGGATCACCCGCCGGATCTCCTCGTCCCGCCCGATCACCGGATCGAGCTTCCCCTTCCGCGCCTGTTCCGTCAGGTCGCGCGCGTAGCGCTCGAGCGCCTGGTACCTGTCCTCCGGATTCTGATCCGTCACTCGCTGCGACCCTCGCACGCTCTGGAGCGCCTTGAGCACCGCGTCGCGGCTGACCCCGTGTCTGCCGAGGATCTGCTGCGCCGTGGTTCCCTTCGTCTCGGTGATCCCGAGCAGAAGGTGCTCGCTCGACACGAACTCGTCCTTGAAGTCCGAGGCCGAGCGGAAGGCGGCGTCGAACACCGAGCGGAGGGCCGCCGAGGTCATCGGCTCGGCCGAGGCTCCACCGACCTTCGCCCGCTTCGACAGCTCATTGGCCGTCTCCATCTCGATCCGGGAGGCGTTGGCGCCGAGCTTGTTCAGGACGGGGACGACGATGCCCCCATCCTGCTGCAGCAGGGCGATCAACAGGTGCTCGGCGGTGAATTCCGCATGTCCGGAATCCCGGGCGAGCTGCTGCGCCTCGATCACCGCTTCCTGGGCTTTCGTGGTCAACTTGTTGATATTCACGATCGTGTCCTCGGTTCCGTCAATCGGGTCATAATCTTAGTCGATCATACTCAACTACGCACTTGTCAACAGGGGAAGGGGGCCGCGCATTTCGACCGGCGCGGATCACCCTCCGATGTGTGCGAAGCACACTCGACGCCGGAAGGGAGGAGTCGCTACACTCGCTCTCCGGAGACGAAAATGACCGCGAATTCCGTACCCACAGAGCTGCCCGCCGTCCGAAGCACCGCATTCGAATCGCTCCTCGAGCTGATCCGGCGGACCTCGACCGTCCTTCCGGACGACGTGGTCCGTGCCATCGGCAGCTCGAAGAAAACCGAGGAGCCGGGGTCGAACGCCGAGGTCGCGCTCGACGTGATCGGATGCAACATCCTTCTGGCGAAGGACAACTCGCTTCCCCTCTGCCAGGACACGGGGACGATCCTGTTCTACGTCCACGCTCCGGTCGGATACGACCAGATCGAGCTCGAGGAGACGGCGACCGAGGCGGTGCGCGAGGCGACGCGGCTCGGCTATCTTCGCCAGAACTCGGTGGACAGCATCAGCGGCAAGAACTCGGGTGACAACACGGGTCCGGGCTCGCCGGTGTTTCACTTCCATCAGTGGCGCAAGCCGCGCGTGGAGGTCAAGCTGATGCTCAAGGGAGGCGGTTGCGAGAACATGAATGCGCAGTACTCGCTCCCGCACCCCGATCTGGGAGGGCGCGAACTGAAAGGGGTGGAGAACGCGATTCTGGACGCCGTCCTCCAGGCACAGGGACAGGGATGCGGTCCGGGAATTCTCGGGGTCTGCATCGGCGGCGACCGCGGAACGGGTTACATGCACGCCAAGGAGCAACTGCTTCGCGAGCTCGACGCGCCGAATGACGATCCGGTTCTCGCGGCGCTCGAGCAGAGAGTGGTCGAGAAGGCGAACCAGTCGGGCATCGGACCGATGGGGTTCGGAGGCCGGACGACGCTGCTCGCCTGCAAGATCGGAGCGATCAACCGGCTTCCCGCCAGCTACTTCGTCAGTGTTGCCTACATGTGCTGGGCCTACCGGCGGCGAGGCATGGTGATGGACGCCTCGGGAAACGCGCAGGAGTGGCTCTACTGAATCAGTGGCAGAGGATCCTTTCCTCTGCCTGCGCCTCGTAACGGAGCGAAGAACCCAGGCGCGCGCGGGGAAGGCGTTCCGGGCGAGCTGACAAGAGGATCTCTAACCATGGCCAGAATCGAAATCTCCACTCCGGTCGACGAAGCGACCATCCGTTCCCTGAAGGTGGGTGACTCGGTCGCGATCACCGGGCGGCTCTATACCGGCCGCGACGCGGTCCATCACCGCCTGCACGAGGGAGTACCTTCACCCGTCGATCTGGCCGGGCAGATCATCTATCACTGCGGGCCCGTGATGGTGAAGGAAGGGGACCGCTGGATCTGCAAGGCCGCGGGTCCGACCACTAGCTCTCGCGAGGAGCCGTATCAGTGGGAAGTGATGCGCGACTACGGGATCCGCGGTGTGATCGGGAAGGGTGGGATGGGCCCGAAGACGCTCGCCGCCTGCAAGGAGTACGGCGCGGTCTACCTCCACGCCATCGGCGGCGCGGCTCAGGTTTGCGCGCAGGCGATCAAGCGGGTGGACGGAGTCGACTGGATGGATCTCGGGAGCCCGGAAGCGATCTGGCACCTCTGGGTCGAAGGGTTCACCGCGATCGTGACGATGGACTCGCACGGGAACAGTCTTCATGAGCGGGTTCTCGAGCAGTCGAAAGCGAAGCTCGCCTCGATGCGCGCCTGACGCCGCGCGGGCGGACCGAGCTGGACGACGCGGGCTTCCCATTCTCCGAATTGCGGTACGCTCTTCGCTCGAGGAGGAGCGATGGCGTCCGCAAAGTCACCCCGATACCGCACCGAGCGGGACACTCTCGGCGAAGTCAGAGTTCCGCGGGAAGCGCTCTACGGAGCGCAGACCCAGCGCGCGGTGGAGAATTTTCCGGTCAGCGGAATCCGCGAGCACCCGTCCTTCATCCGCTCCTTCATCCTGATCAAGAAGGCGGCGGCGCTCTCCAACCACGAGTTGGGCGCGCTCGATCGCACGACTGCCGCCGCGATCTCGGATGCAGCCGACCAGATCCTCGGCACTGAGTCCACGCTTCCCTTTGCAAAGGCGCTCGCCGCATCCCGCCGGCGCAACGATGGCCGGGCGTCGCGGATGCGCGAGGACGACCTGCGCGCCGTCCCCTGGCTCGTGCCTTCCGTTTATATCGCTGCGCCCTACCGCGACGAGTTCGTCGTCGACGTCTTCCAGGCCGGCGCCTGGACCTCCTTCAACATGAACTGCAACGAGGTGCTGGCGAACATCGCCAATCGAGCTCTCGGCGCAAAAGCCGGCAGCAACTCCCCGGTTCATCCGAACGACCACGTCAACATGTCCCAGTCCACCAACGACACCTTCCCGACCGCGATGCGCCTGGCCACTCTCCTGCTCCTCCGCGAGCTCTTCCCGGCTCTCGACGGCCTCGCGTTCGCCCTCGAGCGGAAAGGGGAGGAGTTTGCCGACGTCATCAAGTCGGGGCGGACCCATCTTCAGGACGCGGTGCCGGTGACCCTGGGGCAGGAGTTCGCGGCGTGGGGGTCCGCGGTCCGCCGGGCGACCGACCTGCTCGAGTCCTCCGCCGGCCAGTTGCGCCAGCTCGGCATCGGGGGGACGGCGACCGGCACGGGCATCAACACGCCCCCGGGCTTCCGGCACGTCATCGTCCGGAATCTGTCGATTGCCACGGACCTCGAGCTCGAGTCGCAGGCAGACCTGCGCGAAGCGATGCAGTCGCAGCTTCCGGTGGGTGCGGTGATGTCGGCGCTCCGGAGTCTCGCGCTCGAGCTCACCCGGATCACGAACGACATCCGGCTGCTCGCGTCCGGTCCGCTCACCGGCCTCGCGGAAATCAGCCTTCCGGCGGTTCAGCCCGGCTCCTCGATCATGCCCGGCAAGGTCAACCCGTCGATGCTCGAGTGCCTGAACCAGGTCTGTTTTCACGTGATCGGCGCGGCGGCCGCGGTCGATTTCGCGATGCAGGCCGGGCAGCTCGAACTGAACGTGATGATGCCCCTGATGGCGTTCGAGGTTCTCTTCTCGATCGAGATCCTGAAGAACTACATCCCGATGTTCGTCGACAGGTGTGTCACCGGGATCGAAGCGGATCGCGAGCAGTGTGAGGCCTACTACATAAGCTCCCCCGCGCTCGCGACGGCGCTCAATCCGCTCATCGGTTACGCGAGGGCGGCCGAGGTTGCGAAGGAGGCGGCCAGCTCGCGGCGCCCCATCCCCGAGCTGCTCCACGAAAGGAAGCTCATCTCCGAAAAACAGATCCGCGAGATCTTCTCTCCCGGTTTTCTGACCGGGCAGGCCGAGGCCGAGCAGCCGAGGGGAGAGGACCCTCCTCCGAAGAAACGGCCCGCGAAGAGGCGCTGAGCTCGATGCGGCTCTTCATCGGCTGGCCGCTTCCACTCGAGCAGAAAGCCGCGCTCGAGGTCCGGATCGAGACTCTCCGCTCCGCGCTCCCCGCCTCCTGGGCGAGGCCGGAGGCGTTGCACCTGACGCTTCTCTTTCTCGGCGAGACCGATTCCGGGAGAGTTCCGCGCCTCATCGAAGCGCTTGGTGCGCTGTCGGAGCGTGCGGCACTGGGGGTGGCGTTGGCGGGTGCCGGCTTCTTTCCCTCCGCGAAACGGCCGCGGGTCGCATGGATCGGAGTCGAGCCGGTCACTCCGATCCGGGATCTCGCGCATGCCGTCCACGCTGCCGCGGGGGCCGCGCCTGGCGAGAAAGAGTTCCATCCTCATCTCACGCTCGCGCGGATCCGCGGATCGTGGCGCAGCAGCGAGGTGGGCCGGTTCGAGCGCGCGCTTGCGGGGGTGCGGCTCGAGGGGATCCTCGACCGGATCGTCCTGTTCGAAAGCCGGCTTTCGCGCGGCGGAGCGCAGCACGTGCCTCTTCACGAGGTCCGGTTGGACCCGGGGGCTCAGTCGAGGAGCTGAATCCCGCCGGATGGTGGGCGGGTGTCGGTGAACGGCTCCGGACGGAGAGAGTGCGTGAAGAAGAGGTCGGTATCCGGCTTTCCATCAGGAAGGAAGCCGATCACCAGATACTTCTCCGGCCGCTGGATGAATTTGTACTCGTAGCCCCATGGATCGCGGAGGAAGATGGGGGAGATGAAGTCGGGCGCGAGGGCCTCGAGGGATTCGGGAAGGCGGCCGTTGACGAGCTCGAAGGCGCGGATCGCGTTGCCGATGGTCTCGACGCGGACGAGCGAGATCGCCTTTTTCGCTTCGACCATCGGTCCGCTCGCGGCGCTGGTGGTGAGGAGATTCAGGGGATTCCGGAACCCGGTGATGAGCGAGGCCGCGGCGATCAGCGCGATCACGATGATGAGAGGGAGCGGAACGACGTTCGGAGCCTCGTCCGCCGATGCGACGGCGGCGCGGGTCGCGGTCGTTCTTTGCGCCTCTGCGCGGACCTCTTCGATCAGGTCCCTCGACAGGAGCTCGTAGAGGGCCTTCGCCGTATCGAATTCCGAATAGCGGCTCGACTCGATGATCTCTCCGACGGTGGATTTTCCATTCACCAGATCGTAGACGAGCTTCTCCTGCCTCGAGATGTGGATCGTCTCGGTCGAGCGCTTCTTCTTGCTCGCCGAGTCGTCGAAGTCGATCTCCGCATCGTCGTCCGCCACGACGACGACCTGCTGCTCGATCGGCTTCTTCCGGAAGACCATGTCGAACGACCGGATCCGCTTCTCGATGATCGGCCACTCGTCGATCATCCGGGCACCTTCCATCAGGATCGACTCGGCCGAGATCGGGACGAGATTGTCGTGGTCGTACTCGATCGTGGTTTCCTGGGAGAAGTGATACTCCCCGTCGTTCCAACGGAAAAGCCGGTAGATGACCTGGAGAATCTGAAGCTGCAGCGCCTCGCGCAGCTCCTCCGACGAAATGATGTCGTTGTGGGTGAGGATGAACCCGATGCGCTGGAGCGTCTCCTTCTGGATCTCCAGGGCGCGGTCGAGCTGTGCGGGCGTCAGGTATCCGGTTCGGACCAGGACGTGTCCGATGCGGTCCTCGATCTTCCGCTTGAGCGAGTCGGCGGCGACGACCTTTCCGTCGAGGAAGGTCACGGTGACGGTGTCGTCCTTCGCCTTGAGGGTCAGGACGCCCGTCTTTCTCTGCAGCCCGATGAGCTGAAAGATGTCGGCGAGGCTGAAATCCCGGAGGGTGCCTTCGAGTGCCATCGTCAGTCTCCCCTCATCCTGTGTGCTCCCTCAGCGAGGGGATGGAGAAAACGAGCCACACGAGAGCGGCGCCTGTCAGCGAACCCACCCGCAGTGCGAGGCGGAGCATCTCGGCAGAAGGCCCGAGTGGAGCCGCCCGCCCGACGAGAATGGCGGAGGAGATGAAAACGAGGAAAACCAGCAGCACGAGAAGCCCCGACAGCACGGCTCCCTCGTAGATCCGTGCCGAGCCCGGGAGGAGTACCGCCAGGATCCGCCTCGTCCGCAGCGTCCGCGACTGGAAATCCTGGACCTCGTCGAGCTTTTTCCGCTTGGTGTCTTGAGACACACCGTCTCTCTTCAGGTAGATGTGAATGCACTGAGTGCAATAGGTCGCCGATTCCCGCGCGGACTTGCAGCGCGAACAGAATGTGCGGCCGCACTTGATGCACGAGCCGGCGACCCCGGATCTCCGCCGTCCCCACGCCATCAGGAACGCCAGGATCAGCGCGATGACGGCACCCGCCGTCAGGACGTTGCGGATCGACCGCTGCGGATCGAACCACGCATACGTTCCGAACACTTCCGGGGCAGCGCCCGTACGCGCCAGATTCTCGGCGGCGTCCCACGCGTCCGCGATCGGCAGCTCGTAATTCGCGACCTTCTGAACCGGAGGCTTGCGGGTGAGCTCGTTCACGACCGACCGGCTCCGCTCCTTCGCGAGCTCGAGCTGACGCCCCTGCTCGTCGTACCGGTTCATCTGAGCCGCCGCCACGGAGTGATTGAACGGGGCGATCGCCATCCGCGAATCGAGCTTTCCGGCACGCTCGTAGCGGCTGATCGCCGCCGTGAAGTCGTTGTTGAGGAAATGGAGATTTCCGATGTTCAGGTGTGCTCCGGCCATATCCTCGTCGAGCTGCACCGCCCGGCGGTAATGCACCAGAGCTTCGATGTCGGAGCCCTGCTGAAAGTAGAGATTCCCGACCAGCAGGTGCAGCAGCGGTTCCTCGGGCAGCGCTTCGAGCAGCGCCTGCATCCCTTCCAGAGCTCCCTCGTCGTACGCGTCGTTCAGGTCCGCTACGGCCGCGCGGACCACCGGATTCTGAAGGCCTGCCATTCTCGCCGCCGCGTAATCGATCAGAAGGGGAGTGAGCGCGACCGCGATCAGCAGAACCATGATCGCCGCCCTCTCCCGGACATTGCCGTACGCGAACATCAGGGCCAGCCACCAGAGGACCAGCCAGACTGGCCCCAGCCAGAGAAAGACGGGAAGGAAGAGAAGCGAGAATGCGAGGACGCTCGTCGCACCGGCGGAGAGCGTTCCGCCCAGCATTTCGCGAAAATCGTGGGTCGCCGCCCGGCCGTAGCGGATCAGCAGCGTGACCGCCATTGCAGCCGCAGCCAGGATGATCGCCAGGCAGAGGATCAGCAGGAAATCCATCCTCGCCAGCGTGCTGGAAGTGTAATCCGCCAGCAGCTTCATGATTCCGGTGAAGACCGAACGGATCGCGCCGCCCCAGTCTTCGCGGTTGTGGGCCAGATCCGCAGCCGCGAAAGGTACCGCGGGCGAGACCGGATCGAGCCGTGCGGCTGCGGCCATCGACCATTCGGCCAGCTCGGCGTTTCCCTCCCGATGCGCCTGTTCGGCCAGGCCCGCTGCGGACCGGGCCAGCAGCGGATACCGGACCAGGTCGATCTGGCTTCCGCGCTCGAGCAGTTCGCTCAGCTGCGCGTTCGCTTCTGCAAAGTCGCCGCTGTCCGCCGCCGCGTTCGCGCGCGACCACAGCTCTCCCGCGGGAAGCTCGACGCCGGCAAGGGGAAACGATCCCGCCAGAATCAGCAGCAGAAACGCGGCTGCGACAGCGCGTGCACCCATTCAGATCCTCTTGGTTCTCTGCACGTACGCCAGCTTCAGCGCTCCCCTCCGCGCTTCGAGAAACTCGTTCTCTCCCGGCGTGAGGTTGCCAGCCGTCTTCTCGGCGAGCATGTCGATGAGCTCGATGATTGAACGCGCCCCTTCAGGCTGCTGCGTCTGGAGCGCCACCGAGGCTTGATAGACCAGCAGCTCGACCAGGCTCATGAAAAGGCTCTCGGACTCCGGCTCCGCGTCGGGCCGCAGCTTCGCCCCGGCCTGCTTCGATGGGGGAGGCGGCTCGGGTGGTTTCGGCGGCTCGGGACGCGGCGCATTCGGATCGCTCGGCTTGACGCTTTCCCGGAACTCTTCGCGGATGTCTCCCTCCGCGGTGAACAGGCGCCTGTCGGTCACCTTGATGGACTGGGCTGGTTTCTTCTCCTCCGGCAAAATCCGACCTCCCCCGCGCGACCGGCCGTGAATCTCTTTAGCTTTCAATAAGTTGGCGAATCTTACCACCCGGTTCCGCACGGTGGCAACGACTTGCGGGAAGAATAACGGAGTTGGGGCGGCCCGCGCCACCGGGGGGGGGGAGGGTGAGACCCCGGAACGGGGAGGACGCTCCGGACGAGCAGGATGACGCGACGAATCGGACGGCCGGGACGGATAAGAGTAGGAATGGCAGCGCGATAGGTCCGGCGAAGGTTCCCTTTGGTTCGATCCGTCCTATCGCTCCGGCCGATCCACGATCTCCCGGTAGAGCGCCTCCAGCCGGTCGAGCCGGTACTTTCGTGAGAATCCGGCCCGCACGTGCTCCATCCCGCGCAGGGCGGCCGCGGCGCGCGCCTGGGGTTTCTCGAGGATCTCGAGCATCGCGCGGGTGAGCGCGGCTTCGTCTTTTCGGGGGATCAGCCAGCCGAGCTCCGCGCTCGAGAGGAGCTCGTCGTTTCCCCCGGCATCGGTGGCGATCACCGGCTTGCGCAGAGCCATCCCTTCGCGGACCGTTCCCGTGATCCCGGTCCCGGCCCACGACGCGTCGACGACGCAATCCGCGGCGGCCAGGACCCGCGCCATGTCCGAACGGTACTCGACCGGGATCACGGCCTTGCCGACACCCTTCTCCTCGGAGTAACGGATCACCTCCTCCCGCTGCGCGGCGTCGCGGTAGGCGATCAGCATCAGACGGGCGTGCGGATGCTTTCGGTGAACGTGAACGAAGGCGTCGGTGAGCTCACGCCATCCCTTCCATGTGCGCACGCCGACCTGAGCGAACAGAAACGCCTCGGGGGAGATGTTCCGCTCGCCCCTGAAATCATGCCTCTCCCACCGGTCCGGATTGAACACGTCCGTGTCGGTCCCGGCGTAGACGACGATGACCTTGCCCGGCTCGATTCGGCCGCTCTCGATCACGACGCGCCGGATGTTCTCGCAAACGCAGACGATCCGGTCGACGCGGCTGGTGCGGTATTTCGGGCGGTTCCAGACGGTGAGGGGGAATGACACTCCGCGGTTGACGATGAAAGCAGGAACCCCGGATCTCCAGGTGGCGGCGAGCGCGAGGGTGTGGGGTCTCCCCTTGTGGACGTGGATGACGTCCGTTCCCGTCCGCCTCACGAGTGAGCCGATGGCGCGAATCGAGCCGACATCGAGCTCGCTGCTCAGAGCCAGCGGGAAGTAATCGATCCCGGCCGCCTCGCACCGCTCCCGCATCTCCGCCCCTTCGCGCGTGATGACCGAGACCGCATGTCCGCGCTCGCGCATCCCCGCCGCTGCCTGGAACATCTGATGAACCGAACCCGTGTTGAACGAGTTCTTGTCGAGGATCTGGAGAATGCGGAGCGGACGGGGCACGGGGAGAAGAATAGAGGGACTGGGGGCTGGGGGCTAGGGGCTGGGAAAGTCAGAAGGCAGAAGGCAGAAGGCAGAAGGCAGAAGGCAAGTCAAAGGCAGGTAATCATCTCGGTTTTCTTGCTGACTCAGTTCTTGCTTTTGCCCGTCATCCTGAGAGGCTTTCACAGCCTCTGAGGGAGCGCCGGAGCGATGTCGCATCCGGCCGAACCGCGAGCGCGACCGAAGGACCTCAAAGTGGCAGGATCCTGCCACTTGCCCGTCCCCCGCACCGGCCAACGCGATCCTCGCATTCGGAGATCCTTCGTCGGCGCGCAGGTTTTCGAATGAGCACGCTCGTTCTGCGCGCGCTCCCTCAGAGGCTGTGAAAGAAACCAGAGGGGCCGCGTTGCCCGCAACCCGAAGGGCTGGTGGAGGTTGCGGGCGATCTCCGCGTCGCTCGTCGTCAACGATGCCACCGCATCGCCTCCTCCTCGCTCCTTGATCTCGCCTCG
>JBHEOL010000354.1:0-3515 GCA_046261635.1 Thermoanaerobaculia bacterium
TTCGACGCCCGCGGCCGCAAGCTTTTCTACACGACGGACAACAGCCAGGGGTGGCGTGACATCAACGAGGTCGACCTCGAGTCGGGTCGGCGGCGCATGCTGATCAGGGACGCGAGGACCGGCGACCTCGTCGTGAATCCCGCGGATCAGACGCTCTGGGGCGTGCAGCATCACAACGGCCTCTCCTCGATCGTCCGTTTCTCTCCGCCGTACGAGGAGTGGGAGACGCTCGTCACCCTCGATTACGGGACGGACGTATTCGACCTCGACATCTCCCCTGACGGGGAGACGATGTCGTGCTCGATGATCGAGATCGGCGGCCGGCAGCAACTCGTCTCGATGAAGACGGCCGACCTCCTGGCCGGCAGCGGCTCCTACGAGAGACTGCACGAGTTCGCCGGCAACTCGCCGCAGAACTTCGTGTTTTCTCCCGACGGGCGTCATCTCTACGGGACCAGCTACTACACGGGAGTGTCCAACGTTTTTCGCTATGACCTCGAGAAGCGCGAGATCGAAGCTCTGACCAATGCGGAGACCGGATATTTCCGCCCCATTCTGATCGCCTCCGACCAGATGGTCGTCTATCGCTACACCGCTGCTGGCTTCCGGCCGGTCCTGCTCCCCATCGAAGTCCGGGAGGACATCAACGCGATCCACTACCTCGGGCAGAGCGTGGTGAACGACCACCCCGTCGTGAAAACGTGGATGGCCGGATCTCCCGGAGACATCGATCTCGACGAGGTCACGACGAGTCACGGCGATTACGACCCGATCCGCACGCTCCGGTTCGCATCGATGTTCCCGGTGATCGAGGGATGCAAGGATCAGTTCGCGTACGGCATGCGATTCAACTTCGCGGATCCGCTGGGCCTCCAGTCGCTCAAGATCACGGCCGCCATGACGTTGGACGACGACTCGCTCAGCAGCTCCGAGCAGTTTCACCTCAACGCCGTCTACTCCTACTCGAGATGGAAAGCCCAGCTCCGCTGGAACGCGACCGATTTTTACGACCTCTTCGGACCGAGCAAGGCGAGCCGCAAGGGGCACGGACTGCAGCTGTCTTATCAGGACTCGATCATCTTCGATCGCCCCCGCACGTTGAACTACTCGGTCACCGGGGCGTACTGGGGCGACCTGGACACGCTTCCGGATTATCAGGACGTCCCGGTGGACATCGATCGGTATGCGACCCTGGGCGCGAGCCTCGACTATTCCAACGTCCGGCGGACCATCGGCGCAGTCGATGCCGAACAGGGGACCGCGTGGAGTCTCCGAGCACGGATGAACCACGTCGACTCCGAGCTCCTGCCGGCGCTCTTCGGCAACTACGACCGCGGCTTTCTCCTTCCGATCGATCACTCCTCCCTCTGGATTCGCACCTCGGCCGGACGCTCCTTACGGGGCGATTCGAGGGACCCATTCGCCGGCTTCTTCTTCGGCGGATTCGGGAACAACTACATCGACTACGGGAAGTCTCAGCGCTACCAGAACTTCTACACATTTCCGGGCGTCGACATCAGCGACATCGGCGGAAAGGACTTCGGCAAAATCCTCGTCGAGTGGAACCTGCCGGCGGTCCGTTTCAAGAGGGTCGGGCGCCCCGGGCTCTACGCGAACTGGGCGCGCGTCTCGCTGTTCGGGTCGGGGCTGGTCACGAACATCAGCGAAAGCGCGGACCGGCGCGAGCTGACCAACGCGGGCGTGCAGCTCGACGTCTCGACCGTGATGTTCTCCAACCTCGAATCGATGTTCTCGGTGGGATATGCGAGGGCCTTCGAGCACGGTGAATCTTCCGACGAAGTCATGATCTCTTTGAAACTCCTGAGGTAGCATAATCCCGCCCCATGCTTTCGCTCGAGCTCCTCTGGCCGATTCTCGTCGCGCTGGCGCCGGTCTGCCTGTTTCTGGTGGCTCTCGTCTACCTCGACAGCTACAAGCTCGTGAGTCTGCGCCGCATCCTGCTGGTCGCTCTTTTCGGCGGCCTCATGGCGCTCGCCGCATACGGCATCAGCCTGGTCCTGCTCGAGGTGCAGCTGCATCGCCTCGTCCTCGGCCGGCTGGTCGGACCGCTGATCGAGGAGTTTCTCAAGGGCGTGCTGATCGTCGCCCTGATCCGCCGCCGGCGCGTAGGCTTCCTCGTCGATACCGCGATTCAGGGATTCGCCATCGGCGCCGGCTTCGCGCTGGTCGAGAACCTCTATTACCTCGGCACACTCTCCGAGCCCTCCCTCGCGGTGTGGCTCGTCCGGGGGTTCGGCACGGCACTCATGCACGGCGGAGCCACGGCCATCTTCGCAATCGTAAGCAAGGGACTGACTCAGGGCGTCTCGACGCCTCCGCTTCGAGCGTTCATCCCCGGTTTCCTGCTCGCCGCGATCATTCACGCCGTGTTCAACAATTTCCTCCTCTCTCCTCTCCTCTCTACCCTTCTCGTCGTGGTCACGCTGCCGTACCTGATGAGCTATTTCTTCCACCGCAGCGAGCGGAGGCTTCAGGACTGGCTCGGGTCGGGCTTCGACATGAACAACGAAGTACTCAGGCTGATCAATTCGGGCGAGTTCACGCACTCGCCGATCGGCCTCTATCTCGGCTCCCTGCGCCAGTTCTATCCCGGAGAAGTCCTCGTCGACATGCTCTGCTACCTGCGTCTGCACACCGAGCTGTCACTCCGGGCAAAAGGAATCCTGATAATGAAAGAGAGTGGCTTCGCCGTAAAGCGCGATCCCGAGGTGGTGGAGAGCCTGACCGAGCTGCGACACCTCGAGAGCAGCATCGGGAAGACCGCGATGTCCAGCCTCACGCCCATCCTGCGCGGCAGCGAACAGGATCTGTGGCAGCTCGAGATCCTCGCGGACGGTTAGTCCCGATCCGCTACCCCCCCCGGCCCGCGACTTGCTCCACTCGAAGCGAGTAAAATTGCGACCACCGTTCAGAACCGCGTCATCGGCCACAGGAGGGATCCGACATGCCATTCAGCATTGGAATTCCGGAGCTCGCTTTTCTGCTGATCGTTCTTCCGGCCACAGCCTTCTGGGTCTGGATGATCATCGAAGCCGCGACGAAGGAGACCGGCGGCGACCGCCTCATCTGGGTCCTGATCGTCATCTTCACCCATTTTCTCGGAGCCCTGATCTACTACTTCGTGCAGCGCCGGAAGCGACTCGTTCAGCATTGAGCCTCAGAAGTTCCGCCTCTCATCTTCCCCGGAGCGACGCCGCTTCGGCCACGCGCCCCACCGCCAGCGCGAAGGCGCCAAGCCGTAGCGAGCAGTCCAGCTCGCGCGCGCGGTCGCGCACGTCCCGGTACGCGGTCTCCAAAGTCCTCACCAGTTCTTCATCGACGCGCGCGGCCGGCCATTTGAACTGCTGGGTGTTCTGAACCCACTCGAAGTACGACACCGTCACCCCGCCCGCGTTGGCCAGGATGTCCGGGACCACGACGATCCCGCGGGCCGCCAGAGCCTCGTCCGCGGCTGGGGTAATCGGCGCGTTCGCGCCCTCGACGATCAGGCGCGC
>JBHEOL010000071.1:0-4197 GCA_046261635.1 Thermoanaerobaculia bacterium
CCCGCGCCGACGTACGTCGCCTCGGAGTTGTTGTCGAACTCCTCCGAGTAGGTGTACGAGGCCTGGAAGTGGAGATTGTTGCTGAAGCGCTTGATCCACTCGAGCTGGATCGCCTCGACGGGCGGAAGGCGCTGCGCGGCAGCTGAGTCGTGGAGTTCGACGGGTCGTCGATCGAGCGGCCCTCAATGTCCGTGACGAGCACCGGGCGGGACTCGCTGAAGCCGTCCCAGTTCAGGTCGACCGAGTTGCTGATGACGGTGAACGGCGTGCCGGTCGCGTAGCGGTACACCGGCGAGATCTGCCACCCGCCGAGGACGTAGCCGAGGAAGTCCTTTCGATCCGCGAACCACGGGAGCCGGTAGCTTCCGTAGATCGAAACGCGGTGCGGCGTGTCGAATCGCGAAGGGCCCCACGCGTACTTCTTGTCGGGACCGGTCGAGTTCGTGTCGCCCGCGCCGACGTACGTCGCCTCGGAGTTGTTGTCGAACTCCTCCGAGTAGGTGTACGAGGCCTGGAAGTGGAGATTGTCGCTGAAGCGCTTGATCCACTCGAACTGGAGCGCTTCGTACTCGCTCGAGGCGCCGTTGACGATCGTCGTCAGCGAGCCGTAGCGCGGATCGGGACGGCGCTCGTTCGTGCGAGGCACGCGGGCGCTGATCTCGTCGTCGCCGAGCGGGACGGGGTTCGGGCACGCGGTGGTGGGGTTGTACCCCGGCAGGCCGGTCCCGGCGCAGGGATCCGGGTTGACCTTGCTGAGCGTCTTGCCGCGGAGGTCGGGGTGGCCCGCACGCGGGGCGTTGTTCGGGTGATCGACCACGAGCACCGGGCCCTCGAAGGGGCTCAGCGGAAGGTTCGTCGGGACGTACCGGATCAGGTTGTCGCCGGCCTTGTTCGTGTAGCTGAGGCGCATGGAGGAGTTCCACGGCATCTCGCGCTCGAACGTCAGGTTCCACTGATCCGTGGACGGCATCTCGAGATCCGGGTCCACCTTCGTGTACGAGTAGCGATAGCTCGGGACGGTGCCCGGCGTGAACTGGAATCCCTCCGGCTCCGGGTTCGAGATGTTCAGCGAGGAGGGATGCGCCCAGACGAGAAGCGCGTACGGCGGGTTGCTGCGGATGCTGGCCCCGCCCTGGGAGAAGACGGACTGGAAGATGCGGCCGTGGAACGAGCCCCAGCCGCCGCGGAGGACCGAGCGATTCGACCCGCCGGTCAGCCAGTTGAAGTACCGGCTGTCCTTGTCGATCGTGTAGGCGAAGCTGAGGCGCGGATCGATGTACTGATCGTCGCCGAACCCGTACGGGACGCGGTCTTCGACTTCTTCGGGGGCGGCCACGTTCTCGAACCGCGCGCCGATGTTGAACGTGAGGTTGGAAAGCGCCTGCCAGCTGTCCTCGAGGTAGAGGTTCTGCTCGTCGAGGCGGTTCTCGAGGAAGTTCGGACCATAGCCCTTCACGTAGCTGCTCGCGCAGCCGTCCATGAAGGCGGCCTGCGCCGAGGGGTAGACCTCGCCGAGGCAGGACGTCCGGAAGTACCAGAGGCCGCGATGGAAGTTGTCGGCGCGGTCATCGAGCTGCTGGCGCCGAATGTCGACGCCCGCTTTGAGCGTGTGGTTCTCGAACGCCATCGCGGACATGTTGTAGACGAACTGGTGGTCGGTCTGCTCGCGCAGAATCGGGAACGCGCCCGCGTTTCCGATGATCGAGGAGCGCGAATCTCCGATGAATCGGATGACGGGCGTGTCGTTGCCGGTCGAGAGCGTGACGTTGGTGTCCCGCCAGCCGAGCCCGTAGCGGAACTCGCCGACCAGCCAGTCGCTGAAGACCTGGGTCCACGTCAGACCGAAGTTCGACTGCTCGTGGTCCTGCACGGCGTTCTCGCCGAGGACGACTTCCGTCGTCGCGCGGAACTGCGAGCTCGCCTGATAGCGCGAGGTGAGGTGGTTCCTCATCGACGCGTCCCAGTCGAGCCGGAGGCTGTAGTCGTCGTCCGGCTGCTCGATGTCGACCAGCGCCGTGTACGCGCGCGCGCCGAGCGTCGGATTGTTCGGAGCCGAGGGGAACCGCCCCAGAACGTCCTCGATGAACGCACGGTTCTGCGGCGTGTCGTTCCCGCGCGTCAGGCGCGCCATCGCCCTCTCCTCCGGCGTGAAGATGTCGACGTTGCGGTACGTCGGGCCGGAGAACTCGTTCTCTTCATAGCTGACGAACCCGAAGAGCGAGTCGCGGAAGAGCGGGAAGCCGGACGTCAGTCCGAGCTGCTGCCGCTGGTTCTCCGGCTTCGGACTGTTCCGGTTGAAGTAGCGTTTCTCGTTCCACGAGCCGTCGCTGTGGAAGCCGAAGAAGTCGCCTGACCAGTCGTTCGTCCCCTGCTTGGTCTGGACGAGCACGACTGCGCCGTAGCCGCGGCCGAACTCCGCGCTGTAGTTCGAGGTCAGGACCTGGAACTCCTTGATCGCGGAGAGCGTGACGCCCTGCCGGTGCTGGTTCTCGGAGGAGTCGTCGTTGTTGACTCCGTTGATCTGGAACGACGCGCCGCGCGTTCCGCCGCCGAAGTTGATCGACGAGCCGGACGAGAGCGTCGGGTTGTTCTGCCCGGAGGTCGGGTTCTCCTGGAAGCCGGCGAACGTCTCGGCGAGCGAGAGGAAGCCGGCGTTCGAGTTCGCCGGCGGCGACGGCTTGTCGATGATCTCGACTTCCGTCAGCGTCTGCTTGATCTCGGCGTTCACCTGGTTGATCCGCGGCTCCTCGGCCGTGACCGTGATCGTCTCGGCCACGCCGGAGACCGACATCTGGAAGTCGGCGATGCGGGTGTGGTTCAGCCCCACGTCGACATTCGTCTTCTCGGCGGTGTTCATCCCCGCGAGCTCGGCCTGGATCCGGTACTTGCCGATCGGGACGAACGGAGCGCTGTACGCCCCTCTCTCGTTCGTGACCACGACCCGCTGGAACCCGGTGTCCTGATTGCGCATCGTGACGGTGACGCCCGGAAGCGCCGCGCCGGTCGAATCGGTCACGGTTCCCTGGATCGTTCCGGAAACGGTCTGACCGGTGAGAGGAATGGAGAACATCAGAGCGAGGGAGAGACAGAGGAGGACCCCACGTCTCACTGCGGACCATGAGCGAGAGCGCTGCATCATTCGGCTCCTTTTTTTGCTTCTGTTGTAACTAAAGTTACCGGGGGCTGGACTGATTATGGAAGACGCTAATCCTGTCCCGGCGACAAGTCAAGGACGGGATCACGGCAAAAATGGGGTGCGTGACACAGGCATATGGACGGCGGAGTCACCGCCGCGCGCCCCCGCCCACACAAGGAGGGGCGAGAGGGGGCGATCCGGGGGGATCCAGATCGCCGAGCTCTCTCCGGATCGAGGCGAGGCGGCCACGGAGCTCCTCCTCGATCGCGCGGTACTTCCGGGTGCCGGCCAGGTTTGTCATCTCGTCGGGATCCGCCACCAGGTCGTACAGCTCCCACCCCTCGGGCTGCTCGTAGAAGTGGATCAGCTTCCACCTCTCGGTCCGGATGCCGCGGTGCTTCATGACGCAATGGTCCGCGTCGGGATACTCGAAGAATTCGTAGAGGAACGCGTCGCGCCACGGGATCTCCTCCCCCGCCAGGAGAGGGGCGAAGCTCCTCCCCTGCATCGAGGCGGGCGCCGGGACTCCGGCCAGCGCGAGGATCGTCGGCGCGACGTCGATATTGAGCACCATGTGCTCGCCGTCCACCCGCGGCGCGAACCCCGCGGGGTGGCGGACCAGAAGCGGAACCCGGATCGACGGCTCGTACATGAGGCGCTTGTCGTAGAGGCCGTGCTCCCCCAGGAAGAAGCCGTTGTCGGACGTGAAAATCACCACGGTGTCGCGCGCGAGATCCTTCGCGTCGAGCCAGTCGAGGACGCGGCCGACGTTCTCGTCGACCCCGAGGAGCGTGCGGTAATAGTTCTTCACAAGCTCCTGGAGGTTGCGCTGCGCTTTTTCATCTGGCGGAAGATCGGCGGGGACGCCGCGATTGCGGAAATCCGGCATGTCGACGATCGCCATCTTCGCGCGGCGCAGCGCTTCGGGCCGCCCCTCGAGCTTCTCCTCGAACGTCCGGGGCACGGGGACGTCGATCTCCGCGAAGGCGTCGGCGAAGCGCGCCGGGGGGATCCAGTTCCGGTGGGGCGCCTTGAAGTTGTAGAGGAGGCAGAAGGGGCGG
>JBHEOL010000265.1:0-5483 GCA_046261635.1 Thermoanaerobaculia bacterium
TTCGCGGTCGCGCCCAACGTCTTTCTCTTCGTCTCCTCCTTCAACGACGGAGCGCGCCGCCTTTACGAACGTCTCGGCTATCGCGTCGTCGGCGAGGTGCCCGACTATCTGATCCCGGGAGCCTCGGAGATTCTCATGCGCAAGACCATCGGTCCTCTCTCGGAGTTCCGAGCCCGCCCCTGATTCCTAAGATTCCGGTTCTTTCGATCCCCTGCGGACAAGAGGAGCGTCGGAGGGAATCGTGTTTCCCCGGTGACAGGTCATGCAGGAAACACGGTTCGCGCTGAAGCCGAGAGGCTCGAGATAGTCGCCGTTGATCTCGCGCACCATCACGAGCATCGACCGGGCGATCCCTTTCTCCGGTTTGGAGTCCGACGCGAAGTCGAGCTTCGGCTCGCCGCCTCCCGGGGCGACGGCGTGGCAGTGATCGCAGCCGACACCGAGCGCGGTGCGAAACTCCTCCATCACGGCGACCAGCGAGTCGCGCGTGATGTTCGCGCGAAGCACCTGGAGATTCCGGAACTCGCCTCCGTCGACGGCGGGCTCGAGTCGCTTCTGCGCGCGAACGGCGGCGCATCCCGAGAGCAAGAGGACGAGGATCAGAAGGGAGGCGGCAGGGTGTCGGGTCATGGAATCGGCTCCTTTCATGGCTCGTCGATATCCCATCGACTCATCGGGACCGGCCGCCGAAGCTGCGCCGGATGTTGAACCCGAGGTGGAGCTCACCCGCGTCGAGAGGAGCGCCGAGAAATGTGCTCGTCGCGTATTCGTCCACCGTGAGAGCCAGGCTGTTCGTGAGAATCACCTCGAAGTGGTGGCCTCCAAGCGCGCGTTTGAGACCGAGCGACCACGCGGGATCGCCCGAGCGTCCTTCGGGGAGATCGCGGTTGACCGGAATCATCTCGGCGACCAGGCTCAGATCCGTTCCGATCATCACCACCCCTCCGAACGCCACATTCGCGGCCTCGGAGAAAAGAGCCACGGACTGGCGTCCGTCGGTCACCCGGCCGGCGTCCGTCGTGAAGGTCGGCACGATGAAGAGCTCAGTGCGGCGGCCGAACTGGCGGGAGATGATTCCCTGCGCGAACCAGGAAACCCGGTCCGAGAGATCGTGCTCGGTACGAAGGTCGACTCCCCCACGCAAAGCCACCGTGGCAGGGATCGCCGGCGCCTGCTGGACGAGCACGTAGCGCGCGGCGAGCTCGAACACGTCGAGGGTATTCGTCCGCGCGAGCGACAGCTCGAGATCGCGGCGCGCAACCCAGGAGGCGGAAATCCCGACGTTGGCTCCTCCGTCCAGACCCCATAGAGAACGCAACTGATCTTCGAGCGATCCCTGGTCGGCCGCCAGCAGAAAGCGATGCATGAATCCAACTTCCCACGTTCCCGCGCGCGGCATGTGGGAAGAGGGGAGCGTCAGGAGCACGGAGCCGACCGGCAACTGCGGCTGCGGCTCGTAGTTACTCTGGGCCTGCCCCTTCGACGGAATCAAGAGCGCCAGGGCGACGAATGCGACGAGCGGAAGTCTCATCCGGTCAATCATTCGGCGCCCCCCTCAGAATCCAGTTGCGGACGAGCTGCATCTGGGCGTCCGTGAGCGGCGGACTCGCGAAGGGCATCCGCTCCCCGACGATCGAGCTGCCGGTCACTTTCCGGTAGAGGTAACTCGCGGCCGGATCGCCGGGCTCCACGCGGGCGAGCGCGGGAACCTGGCGACTCGGGACATCGACGATCATCGCGAAGGAGCGATCGGGCGTCAGCACCAGCCCCTCCTGCTGTCCGACGGTGTCGTGGCATCCGATCACCGTGCAGGTGGGAGTAAAGACCTCGGTCTGCACGCGCGTGAAGGTCGCCGATGGGTCGATGTCGGGCTCCGGCTCGGTCGGAAGCACCGCGAGCTCGCCGCATGCGAGTGCGGCGAGCAGCAGCGGAAGCATCAGAGAGGGCAGCCGAATCGACTGGCTTTGCCCGGCATTCACTCCCGTTTTCCCGCGGGAACGTTGAACGTTCCCGTCATGCCGAAGTGGCCGACGCCGCAGACGTGCGTGCAGGAGAATCGATACTGGCCGGCCTGGGTCACCGTGAAGGTTCGTTCCAGGGGAGGAGCCTCCGGCACGAGGTCGAGAGCTGGAATCACGATCGAGCCGTCCGGTGCCACCAGGGTGAAACCGTGCTGCACGTCCTCACTCGCGATTCGGAAGGTGACAACGTCTCCGATGGAGAGATTCAGCGCCGGCAGGATGGTGAACTCGAACTGACGGGCGGAGACGGTGAATGTCTTCGCTGGGGGAGGCGCCGGGTCTTCGCCCGTATCCTCGGAGGCCGGAATGAAGGTCGGGTCCGTCGTCGCGTTGTCGACCAGCGATGCGTACGCGAAGATCGGCCGGTCCGAGTCATAGGAGACCCAGGCATCGGTCAGATCCGCCCCGGGCGCGTTGAAGAAGAACGTGGATGCGAGATTCGTCGGGCCGATGACGCCGTAGGGAGGCATCGTGACCGGCGGGCCGCTGGCGACCCGCGCGTTGGTGCGATCGTACAGAGACCAGACGACCGTGGCGGGACTCGCATTCGGATTCACCGCACCGATGTTCGTGCGGAACCCCAGCGTGGACTCGAGTTGCACGAGGGCGCCGCGATTCTTCGCATCGGTCAGGGCGAGTCCCGGAACGAACTGGCCGAGCGTTCCACCCGGGGTCTGGGCGTAGATCCGCTGCGTGGCGATGAAATCGTCTTCTGACAGGAGGCGAATCGCACCGACTCCACTCCCCTGAAAGAGGGTCGATACGACGTCGTCGAAGACGCGCATCGTACGCGGTGGAATCGTGATGACGACGGGTTGGACCCCGCTGTTGTCCTGATTTCCCGACGGAAGAAGCCACGCCTGAACGGTGATCGTCTTCGAGCCCGAAGGGTTGAGGATCCGGGCGTCGGTGCGGAACTCGTTCACGCTCCCGCCTACCGACAGGAACGCTTCCTTCGCCGCCACCGGACCGGCGAAAGTGAGAAAAAGGGTGAGTGCTGCAACGAGGTTGATTCGCATGCGTGCCTCCCGAGCTCTGAATTGGAGTCGATAGCGTAACTCGGATGGATACAGTTGTTCCGCTGATTTTGGAATCACGCCGTTCCGACTTGCAACAGAGCGGTGAACGTCGTGGTCCGGATTCGGAGGGCCGCTCCTCCTGAGAAAGCCGTGTAGACGAGTTCAGCAGCGCCGGCTCAGGGTTCATCCACCGAACACCGGCTTGTGATCGCCAGCAGCTTCTCCTGCCGTGCGCGCACACGTTCCCCCTGTGCCGAGACACGCTCCGGGGTAGGACCATCCACCCCCCACGGGTATGGTCCATCACAGAGAGCTTCCGGCGCCGGTTTCTATAGTCGCGGTGACCACTGTGTCGTCACCCGCTGCGAGCTGGTCCATCGGAAGCCGGAAACGGCGAGCAGGTCCGACACCGCGCTCGTGGCCAGTCGAACGTCCAGAAACGGGGGGAGGTGCGGGCGTTCCGCCCCCCATTCGATGACTGCCCGCGCGTGCAAGGAGGACTCAACGTGCTGAATAGTCTGAAACGAAACCCAGGAGTGTTCGCGATCGTCTTCGCGATCGTTCTCGCAGGGCTGGCGCCGATGGCGCTGGCCGCCGATCCACCAGTAGGGATCACCTTCACCGTCAGCGGCGATCCGGTTCCGGGAGCGACCGTCACGGCCAAAGCGACCGTCACGATCAATGACGGATCCACACTTCAGAGCATCAAGTGGACGCAGACCGGCGGCGCTTCGGCCGTGCTGTCGAATACGACCACCGACACGGTCACCGTGGTGATGCCGAGCCGGAAAGTCCTTCGCGACCGGCTGATCCACGTTCTCGAAGAAGCCCCGCTCCCCGCGGATCAGATTCCCCCGAAGGCGGGGGAGTACCACGGCGGGTTGCAGGACCGTTTCACCGTGGTTTCGGCGTCCCCGCTTGCCCTAGAGCACACTGGCGCGATCGAGCTCGAGGCGGAAGTCGTGACTTCGTCCGGGACGTATCACGCCGAAGCAGCCATCCACGGCACCCTGCCGTGGCCACACACCATGATCGGGACGCGCAACGTGCCGGTGATGGTTCCCGTGATCCTGCAGGGTAAGGATCAGGCGACTTGGAACTGGACCCTGATCAAGCCGGCAGGATCGTCGGCGGTTCTGCTCGACTCCACGAGTCGCAACCCCGAGTTCACTCCCGACGTGCCGGGAACCTACGAGGTCCGAGTGACGGACCTCGAGGCCAACGAACAGGTCAGCCTCACGATTCACGCGGGCAAGTGGGAAGGGCTGATCGTAGGCCAGACCGCCGAGGGACGCCCGGTCGCGGACCCGTCGTGCAAGACCTGCCACGTGCCGAGCACCCCACACTTCGATCTTTTCACACCATGGGCGAAGTCGGGCCATGCCGAGATCTTCACGCAGAACGTCAACAACCCGGCAGGCCACTACAGCGGCGCTTGCGTCTCGTGCCACTCGGTGGGCCTCGACACGAACGCCGCGAACAACGGCATGGACGATCAGCCGGACTTCCAGGCGCTGCTCGATTCCGGTCTCGTGAACCACGGAGGACTCGAGAACTGGACCCAGATTCTCGACCAGTTCCCGAAATCGGCCCGGTTCGCCAACATCCAGTGCGAGAACTGCCACGGTCCCCATGACGGCGTCGCGCACATGAAGGCAGACGGGTCGCGGAAGACCCAGTCGTCGGACCTCTGCGGCACGTGTCACGGGGAGCCGGCGCGTCACGGACGCTACCAGCAGTGGCAGCTTTCGGCGCACGCCAACTACCAGCTCGCCGAAGACGAGGCGGGCAACGCCACCTGCGCCAAGTGCCACACCTCCCAGGGATTCATTCAGTGGGAGATGAACAACTTCAGCACCGCGAGCCTGAAAATCGACTGGAAGCCTGAAGAGGCTCACCCGGTCACCTGCGTGGCCTGCCACGATCCGCACTACGTCGGGACGACTTCCGGCGGGCCGACGACCAACGCGACGGTCCGTGTGTCCGGGACGACCCCCGCTCTCACGTCAGGGTTCACGGCGACCAACGTCGGTCGCGGCGCGATCTGCATGACCTGTCACAACGGGCGTCGCGGTCTCCGCAACGACTCGAACTTCAGCCTCGCCGCTGCGGGAACCGCCCCGCACCAGGGGCCGCAGGCCGACATTCTGATGGGACAGAACATGTACTTCGTCCAGACCGGCGTTCGCAGCAATCACGCGAACATCGAAGACGCATGCGTGACCTGCCACATGGAAGCGACGCCGCCGCCGGCTGAGCTCTCGTACAACCTCGGCGGAACCAACCATACGTTCTACGCCCGCCCCCAGATCTGCACCTCATGCCACACCAGCATCACTCTCCAGTCGGTCCAGGGACCGATCGAAGAAAAGATGCACTCGCTCAAGCATGAGATCGAAGTCGCCCTCAAGGGCGTCATGCAGACGCAGATCCGCCTCGGAAA
>JBHEOL010000137.1:0-5543 GCA_046261635.1 Thermoanaerobaculia bacterium
GTCGACCACCGAGATCAGAATGTCCTCGACCCCCCGCGCCTGAAGCTCATTCATCACCCGCATCCAGAACTTGGCCCCTTCGGTCTGTTCGATCCAGAGGCCCAGAACCTCCTTCTCGCCGGCGCAGGTGATGCCGATGGCCAGGAACACGGCCTTGTTGCGGACCAGCCCTTCGTCCCGGATCTTCACGCGCAGGGCATCGAAGTACACGATCGCGTACACCGGCTCGAGCGGCCGGTTCTGCCACGCTACGACCTCGTCGAGCACGGCATCGGTGATCGCCGAGACCAGCTCGGGAGAGATCTCGATCGCGTAGATCTCGCGGATGTGCGCCTGGATATCCCGGGTGCTCATCCCCCGGGCATACATCGCGATGATCTTCTGGTCGAAGCCGGGAAAACGCCGCTGATACTTGCCGATCAGGATCGGGTCGAACCGACCATGACGGTCTCGAGGAATGTCCAGAGCGAACTCCTCGGAGCCGGTGTCGACCCGCTTCGAGCTCGTTCCGTTCCGGTGGTTCCCCGCCGACTGCTCCTCCTCGCTCCCGAGGTGGACGTCCATCTCCGCGCCCAGCATCCGCTCGGCCAGGGCCTTCTTCAGCTCCGCCGCCAGACTCTCAAAGTCCAACGCCGTTCGGGCCCCCCGCTCAGCGATCAGCCTGTCCAGCAGGTCCCGGTCGATCCCGTCGTCCTTCTGCTTCCTCTTCGCCATACCTCTCCCCCTTCCTAGGGTGAATCGTATGGCTCACAAACACAAAATTTCTTACATGCTCTCATGCCTTTGACTTTACTTCCGCCTTCTGCCTTCTGCCTTCTGCCTTGCCTTCTGCCTTCTGCCTTCTGCCTTCTGCCTTGCCTTACCGGTTGTGCGTCCCTCCCCGCATCTCCCCTCCCGCCTCCTCGGTCCAGGCGCGCTGGCCCGGACGGTGCCGCGCCTTCTCGAAGGCGGCTTTCAGCGCCTCGAGCATCTCCCCGCGCCGTTTGTAGAGGCGCTTCAATTTCCTTTTCCTGTGGCGATCGAGGCAGTAGGCGGCGACCAGAGGAAGGGCGATCGTCGAGTCGGAGTAACAGACGACGGCGTCCGGAAGCGTGTCGGGGCGGACTTTTCCCCACGATACGGCCTCGCCGGGAGTCGCGCCCGAAAGCCCGCCCGTGTCGGGGCGCGCGTCGGTGATCTGGAGGAAATAGTCGTGCCCCTCCTCGTCGATCATCAGCACTTCCTGGATCTGCGGCTCGGTCTGGAGCATGAAGTTCTTCGGGCTTCCCCCGCCGATCAGCATCACGCCCGACTTGCCACCCCCCTTCTTCGCATCGAGCACGATGGAGGCGGTCTCGTTCACGTCCGCGGAAACGTCGAACGAGAGGGTGGAACCGGCGAGCTGGAGCCCGGCGACGTTCATCCCGATCGAGGAGTCCCCCGGGGAGGAGGTGTAGATCGGGACGTCGTACTGGTAAGCGGCCGAGAGGAGCGACACGGTCCCGATGCCGAGTTTCTTCTCGGTCTCGTGAACGTACCTGCCGACGCGGTTGTGAAACTCGGCGCTCGACATCGGCCCGCTGAACTCGGGTTGAGAGAGAACCGTCCGGAAGAAACGGTCGGTGTCGAGCAGCACGTGATAGTCGAAGAGGATGTCGTAGATGCGGACGACGCCTTCGGCGCGGAGGCGGGTGTCGTCGAGGTGAGGCGATCCGTGGTGGAGCTTGAGGCCGATGCCGAAGTGGACGTCGTGGTAAAGGTTCGCCCCGGTCGAGATCATCCAGTCGATGAAACCGGCCTGGATCAGGGGAATCAGCACCGACTTGCCCATGCCGGTCGGAGTGAGTGCCCCGCTCAGGGACATCCCCACGGTGCAGTCGTCCGCCAGCATCTTCTCGTTCATCAGCCGGCAGGCCTCGCGAAGGCGCCCGGCGTTGTACGAGGTGAACACACCGTCGATCAGGTCGGAGATCGTCGTCGCTTTCCCGATCGGGTCCGGATAGATCCGGTTCCCTTTCAGAAAGGTCGAGTTCCTTTCCGGATGCTTGTTCGACTTCGGAGCGGAAGGCATGCTCCTCACGGAGCTCTTCTTCTGCTTCGACTTCGGCTTCGGCGTGCGGCTTCCCATGACACCTCCTCGCGGCGATCAGACGGGCTCGGCCGGCATCGGCGGAGCATAGCGGCTCAGTATGGCGATTCGTTCTTCGGCGCTCAAGGCCTTGCGCTTATCGCCCGCGCGCGTGTGGCCGTTCTGCAGGTTGGCCAGCAGACGGATCAGCGTCTCCCGCCCGGTCCAGCGGCGGAGGAAGTGCGGCCGCAACCGGATCTCTCCCCCGCTCATCTCGGCGAGCATCGTGTCGATCTCCCGTACCGTCAGCGTCCTTCCTTCATGGAAAGGGTCGACGTAGACCTCGCTCAGCGGGAACTGCACCCGCACGATGTAATGCCCCGGCAGACCGACGCCATGAGCGTCGAGCCCGACACGCTGAGCCACGTGCAGGAAGATGATCGACAGCGTGATCGGGATCCCACGCTTCGAGTCGATGACTTCGTTGAGATAGGAGTTCTTCACCTCGTTGTAACCCACCAGGTTGCCGGTGAACCCCTCGATGTCGAACAACTGGGAGTGGAGGTGCCCCAGGAGGAAGATATCCGGCTCCCCCATGACGATGCGGGATGCCACGCGCTCGGACATGTCGTCGAGCCTCTTCAGATAGGCCTCGACATCCATCTGCGGGCATTCCTCGAGCGCAATCAGCAGCGCCCCCTCGGCGAGATTGACCTCGTTGATCTCCCTCCGCGCGAATTCCTCGAATCGCCGTCGGGTCTCGGCCGGGTGGATGTAAAGGGGCTCATGGGTCATCAGAGGCTCGCGGCGGCTCGCGCAGATTAGCCGCACCCGAAAGGAATTGCCATATCCGCGCCTATCCCGAATCATGGCTCGATCGTCGGAGGCTGAAGCCTCCGCCACTCTTCACATCAACGCCTGGAGCAGGTCGTGCGATTTGAGCTCGTATCCGAGAAAGTTCCGCCTCAGGTGCCGCGCGAAGGCGCGCAGTTCGAACAGCACCTCGCGGCTGAGCGGCTCCGCGGCGAACACCTCGACCGGCGAGCGGAACACCAGCCCGAACGCGTCCGCGACGTCGTTCGGGACGACCCGCGTCGCCGCCGAGCCGCATTCGCCGCAGAGGAAGACCTCGTGCTCCTCGTCCCATCGCAGCGGCTGTCCGGTCGGACGCTGGCAGTCGGCGCACTGCCGGATCGAGGGGACAATACCCGCGAGCCGCAGGATCCACAGCTCGAACCACCCCACCACCGGCTCCGTGGGAAGGCCCGCCAGCAGCGCCTCGCACACGCGGTCGAGCAGCCGGTAGAGCAGCTCGTTCGGATCCGAGGGGAGCGCGAACGTATCGGCATGCTCGGCCAGATACGTCGCCGCCAGGCTCGGCAGCAGCCTCTGCTGGACCGGAAACAGCGACCGGATCAGGTCGATGCTCTCGATCCGCACGACCTCCTCGGTCTCCTTCTCCATCCAGGTGATGTGGACCTTCGCCAGCGGCTCGAGCGAAGCCCCGAAGCGCGTCTTCATCGACCGCGCACCGTACGCCCACCCCTTCAACTTCCCATGGTCGGGCGTCAGAAACACCACCAGCTTGTCCCGCTCCCGGGCGGGAAACGTGTTCAGGATGATCGCCTCGCTCCGGTTCGGCTTCACGGAAGGGAAGTGTAGAAGAAAAGTCAGAAGTCAGAAGGCAGAAGGCAGAAGTAACTTCAACAGCAAAAACGGAGTCCTATTCTGGCCTTCGCGCCTTTGCCTTTGACTTGACTTCTGCCTTCTGCCTTCTGCCTTCTGCCTTCGCTTTACTTCTGCCTTCTGCCTTCTGCCTTCTGACTTCCCGTAGAATCTCTGCTGATGCGCCACCTCCACCTGGACTGCACCGCAGGGATCGCCGGCGACATGACGATCGCCGCGCTCATCGACGCGGGCGTCGATCCCGAGCGTGTTCGCGCCGAAATTGCGAAGCTTCCGTTCGACGGCTATTCGATCGAGGTCTCGCGCGACGTCCGCGCCGGGGTCTCCGGGACCCGGTTTCAGGTGAAGATCCATCCCGACGAACACCGCGCGCACCGCAACCTCGAGGATCTCGAGACGCTGGTCCGCGGCAGGGGGCTCGATCCCGAGGTCGAGCGGCGGGCGCTGTCGATGTTCCGCCGGATCTGCGAGGCGGAGGCGAAAATCCACGCGATGCCGGTGGAGAAGGTCCACCTGCACGAGGTCGGAGCGATCGACTCGATCGTCGACATCGTCGGCGCCGCCGTCGCGATTCACGAGCTCGCCGCCGATCGCATCACCGCCTCCTCGGTACACGTCGGAAGCGGCCGGGTCGACTCACGGCACGGATCGATCCCGATTCCCGCGCCGGCGACCGCGGAACTGCTGGAGGGCGTTCCGTTCTTCCAGCTCGACATCGAAGGAGAGTTCTGCACGCCGACCGGTGCGCTGATCCTGGCCGAGTACGCCGAGTCGTTCGGCCCGATCCCTCCGATGACCCTCGAGCGGGTCGGCTACGGGCTCGGCACCCGCCAGGTCGCCCGCTTCGCGAACGCGGTGCGGGCCATCGTCGGAGAGAGCGCGGCGAAGAGCGAGACGGGCACGATCGTCTCGATCGAGTTCCAGGTCGACGACACGACCGCCGAGGTGCTGGGGTTCACGATGGAGCGCCTCTACGATGCGGGGGCGCTCGAGGTGATGTTCCAGGCCGTCCAGATGAAGAAGAGCCGCCCGGGCACTCTCGTCACGGTCCTGTGCCGCCCGGAGCTGCGCGACGCGCTCGCGGCCGTGATCTTTCGCGAGACGACCACGATCGGCGTCCGCTTCCAGACCATGGAACGCCTCGAGCTCGAACGCGAGCCCGTCACGATCCAGACCCCCCTCGGGGAGGTCCGCTGCAAGAAAACCGTCCACGAGGGGCGGGCTCGCCTCGCCCCCGAATACGAATCCTGCGCCGAGATCGCCCGCCAGAAGAACGTGCCCATCCGCGAGGTCTATGCGGCCGTGGAGCGCGCGAGCGGGAATTCCCCGGCAGGATCCGCACCCCGGAGGGGTGCCAGCAGGTAGCCGGCAGTCGAGCGAAGCGAAGACTGCCGGTTGCGACGCGCCGGTTGCGACCCCACGCCCCGCAATCGCCCCGCACGATGGCGTCGGCGCCGGCAGGATCCGCACCGCGGAGCGGTGCCAGCAGGTAGCCGGCAGTCGAGCGAAGCGAAGACTGCCGGTTGCGACGCGCCCCCCGCCCCCACCCCCGCGCGCGACGCGCGCGGTGCACCCCGGCAGGGGTGCCAGCCCTTTGTCCCGCCCTCGCCGCGATGGTCATCGGATGCGGGGTCGTTCGCGATCCAATCGATGCAAACTGCTGGCACCCCTCCGGGGTGCGGCCGCGCGCTTCGCGCGCGCGGCGGGTCGGGGGGCGTCCCCTGGACCGGCAGTCTTCGCTTCGCTCGACTGCCGGCTACCTGCTGGCACTCCTCCGGAGTGCATCTCCCGTCGGCCCGGACTGCCGCGC
>JBHEOL010000159.1:0-3395 GCA_046261635.1 Thermoanaerobaculia bacterium
TCGTGAGCCAGCTCGAGCGGATCGGCGGCTTTGGAGGAAAGGCCGATCGTCTCGCCCAGTACAACACGTTCCTCGGCGATCCCGGGTACTTCGACGAGGACATGGCCCGCTATCGCGCCGTCACACCCGCGGCCGTGAAGAACGCGGCTGCGAAGTGGCTCGATACGGAGAACCGGCTCCTTCTGCGGTTCCGCCCGGAGACCTCCTCGCGCGCCGCCGGCGAGCCGATCGACCGCTCACAGATTCCCGCGCTCGCAACGGATGAGACCTTCCAGGTTCCCACCGTCCAGACGGCGAAGCTCGCGAACGGCATGGAGCTGTTCGTCGTCGAGCGCCGCGACCTGCCGAAGGTCGCCGTCCGATTCGACACGCGCGCCGGCGCGATGGCCGACCCCACTGGGAAGAGCGGCGTCGCGCACATGACGGTCGCGACGATCGACATGGGAACCAAGACCCGGAAGGCGCTCGAGATCGAGGACGCCCTCGGGAACCTCGGGACCGAGCTCTCGGGAGGCGCCAGCACCGAGGGCGCTCTCGTCGGGTTCGAAGTGCTGTCGCGCAACCTTCAGCCGGCGATGGGGATCTTTGCCGACGTAATCCGGAACGCGACCTTCCCGGCCAGCGAGTTCGACCGCGAAAAGAAGCGGCACCTCGACGGCCTCGCGCAGCAGTCGAACAACCCCAACGCAGTCGCCGCCCGCGTCCGCCCGATGATCATGTTCGGCCGGAACCATCCCTACGGCATGCCGTCGCAGGGTCTCACCTCCACCGTGGAGACAATCACGCGCGACGACGTCGCGAAGTTCCACGCCGACTACTGGAAGCCGGGAAGCAGCGCGCTGACGTTCGCCGGTGACATCACTCTCGAACAGGCGAAGCAGCTCGCCGAGAAGTATTTCGGATCGTGGAGCGGCGGTTCGGCGCCGGCGGTTCAGATTCCGCCCGCCAAGCAGGCCAATCTCGCCGACGTCTATCTGATCGACCGGCAGGATGCGGCACAGACGGTCGTCATCCAGACGCTTCCCGCGCCGCCGCGAGCCTCGAATGACTACTACACGCTCCGTCTCGTCGATTCCGTCTGGGGTGGTGGCGGCTTCGGTACGCGCCTCAACCTCAATCTCCGCGAGGACAAGGGATACTCGTACGGCGTCTTCTCGAGCTTTGCTCCTCTCAGCCAGGCGGGCGCCTGGTGGGCGGGCGGCGGAGTGCAGACCGACAAGACGAAAGAATCGCTCGTCGAGTTCCGCAACGAGCTACAGGCCCTGATCGGGAATAAGCCGATCGACCAAGCCGAGCTGACGACGGCCCGTGAGCGCTGGACGCGCGGCTATGCGCAGCAGTTCGAGTCCCTCGGGCGCATCGCGGGACGCGTCGCCGAAATCTGGCGGCTCGGCCTTCCGTTGTCGGAGCTCCAGCGGGAAGCCGACGAACCGACGCGCATCTCCCTCGACCAGGTTCGCGCGGCGACGAAGACCTACGTTCGTCCCGGCGAGTCGACTCTGATCCTGGTCGGCGATCGCGCCAAGATCGAGGAAGGCGTCCGCTCGCTCAACCTCGGCGACATCGTCATCCTCGACGTCGAAGGAAACCCGATTCAGTAGAAGCAACAGGAAGCGGTGGGGCAGAGTCGTCTGCCCCACCGTCTTTGTCATCCCGGGGGGTCAGGGAGCAAGTCAGAAGGCAGAAGGCAGAAGGCAGAAGTAAGAGCAACGGCAAAACCGGGACCGTGTTTTGTTTTTGACCTTACTTCTGCCTTCTGCCTTCTGCCTTCTGCCTTCCGTCCGCCCCTAGTCCCCAGCCCCCATCCCCTCCCAAACCACCTTTCCCCCGACGATCGTCATGACGCTGGAGGTCTGCGGCAGCTGATCGAGCGGCACGGCGAAGATGTCCTGAGAGAGGACGGCCAGGTCGGCCAGCATTCCCGGCGCGATCGCTCCCTTCATGTTCGCCTGGAACTCGGCGTATGCGGAACCGCGGGTGTAGGCGAGCAGGGCCTGTTCGACCGAGAGGGTCTCATTGGGATTCCCCGGGTGCCTGGCGACGAACATCATGTTGAGGAAGGGATTGAGCGGGCCATCCGAGCCGAGGGCGAACGGGATGTTGCCATCGTAGAAGGTGCGCGCGCGGCCGAACTGCATGCTTCGCTGCGGGCCGAACCGCGCGGCCATCACGCCCGGCAGCATGAAATGGGACGGATTCTCGACGACCACGACGCCGAGCCGCCTGGCTTCGGGAAGGAGATCGTTGGAGAGGCCCGTCGCATGCTCGAGCCGGACGCGCCTCTTGGGCCACGATCCGTCGTCGTACTTCTGCATGGCGGCGAGAACGGCGGCCGCCGCGGCGTCGCCCGCGACATGGACGAGAAGCTGTCGTCCCCCGGGGGCCGCATCACGCACCATCGCGTCGATCTCCTCGAGGGAGTAGTTCATCCGCCCGCGATGGCCCGGTGCGTCGGCGTACGGCTGGCGCATCGCACCCCCTCGCTCGATCGGCGTTCCGTCGAGGATGTATTTCACCGGAAGCGATCCGGGCGACGGGTCGAACGGCGCCATGCGGAAATCGATCACCCGCCAGCGGAGTGTTGAGGGACGCAACGAGAGAATGTATTCGACGCGAGTCGCCGAGACGGGAGACATCGTCTGAACGCTCGTGATTCCGTATCGCAGCGCCTCGGACTCGAAATTGCGAATCGCATCCTCGAGCTCCGCATTGGTCATGCCGTTCGCGAAGCGGACCTGCGGAGCCCAGAAAGCATGCTCGTACAGCCATCCGTCCAGGCGTCCCTCTTTTCTCCCATACCAACCTCCGGGAGGATCGACGACGTTCTCCTCGACTCCCCAAAGCCGGAGCGCCGGAGTGTTCAGGAGGCTGGCGTGCCCGCCGAGGACGTCGAGTTGCACCGGATGATCGAGTGCGACCTCGTCGATGTCGGCTCGCGTGATTCCACCATCGAGCAGTCCGAGAGGAAACGAGCCGATGATCCAGGTCCCCGCTGGCTCGTGTGCCGCCGCTTCGCGGACCATCGCGAGCATCTGCCCCAATGTCGCCTGGTCCGGGATCTCGAGTCGCGCGGCAGGAACCGTGGGCCAGGGAGCGTGAACGTGAGCGTCGTTGATTCCGGGGATGACGACTCGCCCCTCGAGCGGAACGATGCGCGTCGACTCGTCCACCCAGGAGCGGACTTCCTCCACGCTGCCGACCGCCATGATCCGATCTCCCTGAATCGCGACGGCCTCCGCCCATGGGCGACTCGGATCCGCGGTGAAGACCCGTCCCCCCATCAGCGCAATCGTCGCGTTGGAACCGCTCGAGAGTGAACCAGAATCCGTCGACGCACAGGAAATCCCGAGAACGAGCGCAAGGAGAGCCGCCGCCTTCTTCATGATCAGCTCCTT
>JBHEOL010000273.1:0-6192 GCA_046261635.1 Thermoanaerobaculia bacterium
GCTACATCGACTACGTCCATGTGATCGAGGAGCTCGCGGTGGTCGACAGCTCGACCGCCCTCGGTGTCGCGGCACACAACTCCCTCGGTACCGGCCACATTTACCTGGCCGGAAACGACGAGCAGAAGAAGAAATGGCTCCCGAAGCTCACCTCCGGAGAATGGCTCGCGGCGTGGGGCCTGACCGAGCCGGGATCCGGATCCGACGCTTCCGGCATGCGCACCGTCGGGGTGAAGGACGGTGACGAGTGGGTCATCAACGGCTCGAAGAACTTCATCACGAACGCGACTTATGCCGATATCTCGGTCGTTCTCGTGGTCACCGACCGGAACGATCAGAAACACGGCATCACGGCCTTCGCGATCGAGATGGATCGCGACGGCATCCGTCCGGGCAAGAAAGAGAACAAGCTGGGGATGCGGGCCTCGGACACGGCCGAACTGATCCTCGAAGACTGCCGCGTCCCGGACGCGAACGTTCTCGGGAAGGTGGGTTACGGATTCATCGACGCGATGAAGGTTCTCGACGGCGGGCGCATCTCGATCGCGGCGCTCGCTCTCGGCATCGCCCGCGGCGCCTATGAGGCCGCGCGCGATTACTCGAAGCAGCGAACGGCGTTCGGAAAGACGATCTCCGACTTCCAGGCGATCCAGTTCATGCTCGCCGACATGGCGACCGAGATCGAGGCCGCGCGGCTTCTCACCTACAAGGCGGCCGTGATGAAGGACGAAGGCGTCCGCACGACTCAGATGTCCGCGATGGCCAAGCTCTACGCCTCGGAAGTCGCGGTCCGCGCGACGGAAAAGGGCGTTCAGATCTTCGGTGGATACGGCTTCATCAAGGACTTCCCGGCGGAGAAGTTCTACCGCGACGTGAAGCTCTGCACGATCGGAGAGGGGACGAGCGAGATCCAGAGAATGGTCATCGCGAGAAACCTGCTCGCGGAATGATCCAATGGATGGCGACTCACTCAACGAGATCGTAGAAGGGGTGAAGATCGGGAGATCGCGGGAGCTCGGCCGCGCCGTCTCGCTCGTCGAGCGGGATGCGCCCGAGTCCGACAGGCTCCTGGCCGAGATTCACCCCCGCACCGGCCGCGCCAGGATCCTCGGGATCACGGGCTCGCCCGGCGCCGGGAAGTCGACCCTCGTCAATTCACTCGCCCGCTTCTACCGGAAGCAGGAGAAGAAGGTCGCGATCATCGCCGTCGATCCGACGTCTCCTTTCACGGGAGGCGCCATCCTCGGTGACCGGATCCGCATGCAGGAGCTCTACACCGACCGAGGCGTCTTCATCCGGTCGATGGCCACCCGCGGGTTCCTGGGCGGCGTCGCCCGCGCCACGAACGACGTGGTCGACCTCCTCGATGCCGCCGGGTTCGACATCATCATCGTCGAGACCGTCGGCGTGGGGCAGGATGAGGTCGAGGTCATCCGGACCGTGCAGACCAATGTCGTCGTCCTGGTTCCCGGAATGGGAGACGACATCCAGGCGATCAAGGCCGGCATCATGGAGATCGGCGACGTGTTCGTGGTGAACAAGGCGGACCGTCCCGACGCCGACCGCACGGTGACCGAGATCATGATGATGATGTCTCTCGTCGAGGAGCACGGCGACTGGGTCTCGCCGATCGTCAAGGCCGTAGCATCCAAGGGTGAAGGCATCGTGGAGCTCGACGAAGCTCTGGAGAAACACCGCGAGTACCTCATCACCTCCGGAGAGCTCGATCGGAGGAACCTCGAGCGCGTCCGGATCCGGATCGAGACACAACTCAAGGAGAGGTTCATCGACCGGCTGATTCAGGGGACGATCGGCCCGGATGGATGGCAGTCTATGCTCGAGAGGGTCCACCGGAAGGAGCAGAGCCCCCGTGAAGCGGCCGGCGATCTGCTCGCCCGGATCGACTTCGACCGGGACCGCTGATTGCCGAATGGAATGGACCTGATATGAAAATTTCCCGCGAATGGCTTTCGGATTACGTCGATACGGCGGGGCTTTCCGATGAAGAGCTCGGAAAACGCCTCACGGAGATCGGGCACGCGATCGAATCGGTCGAGAAGCACGGCGACGATTCCGTATTCGAGGTCGAGTTCACCGCGAACCGGATCGACGCGATGTCTCACTTCGGGCTCGCCCGCGACCTCGCCCCCGCGCTCGGCAAGGAGGCGGTCCGGCCGGGACGCGAGCAGACGCCGGCGCCGGGCGGCGAGATCGAGATCCGCATCGAGGCTCCCGAGCTGTGCGACCGCTACAGCGGGCAGGTCATCCGCGGAGTGAAGGTCGCGCCGTCGAGCGCAAAGATCCGGCGCCGTCTCGAGGCGGCCGGCCTCCGGCCCATCAACAACATCGTCGATGCGACCAACTACGTCATGCTCGCCCTCGGCCATCCTCTTCACGCGTTCGACCTGCGGGAGGTGCGCGGGAAGAAGATCCTCGTTCGCGCCGGCGGAGAAGGGGAGAAGCTTCGCTCCCTCGACGGGGTGGAGCGAACCCTCGATTCCCGCACGTGCGTCATCGCCGACGGCCAGCGCGCGGTGGCGATCGGCGGCATCATCGGTGGCGAGAACTCCGAGATCTCCGACGACACGACGGATGTGCTCCTCGAATGCGCGCATTTCCACGCTCCGTCGATCCGCCGCGCGGCGCGGAGGATGGGGATCAAGACCGACGCGTCGTACCGCTTCGAACGAGGCATCGACCCCAACGACACCATCCGCTCCATCTCCATGTGCGCTGATCTGATCCTCGAAGAGGCCGGGGGAAGCCTCGGCGATCTCGTCGACGTCGTCGCGGAACCGGTCGCGTCCCGGACGATCGTGCTCAAGGAAGAGAGGCTCGCCGGAATGTCGGCCGGCCGGATCGGACTCGGCTGGGCTCTCCAGCTCTTACGAGCTCTCGGCATGGAGACGCGTTCTGTCGACGGCGGTCTCGCGGTCGTCATCCCCACATGGAGACAGGACATCGCCGAAGAGGCCGATCTCCTCGAGGAAGCACTGCGCTTCTACGGATACGACCAGATTCCCTCGAGCCTGCCGCGCGTGACCTCGGGTGACATCGTCCGGAATCCAGTCGCCGATTTCGAGGATCTCGTCCGCGATCGTCTCGTCGCCGCCGGGCTGACCGAGACGATGAGTTACGGGTTCATTCATCCAGCGCAGAACAGCACCTTCTCGGAGGATGCACAGCTCGAGCTCACCAACCCGCTCACCGAGAACATCTCCGCGATGAGGCTTTCCCTCGCGCCGGGGCTTCTCTCCAGCGTCGCCTTCAACCGGAGCTACGGCAATCGCGACGGGGGCCTGTTCGAGATCGGGCGGACCTATCACCGCGGAGCCGGCGGGATCGTCGAGACCCCGCGCGCGGGCGTCGTGTTGTTCGGACAGTCGGGAGGGGAGTGGGGCGAGACCCGGCGCGGCTGGGATTTCTTCGACCTCAAGGGGATCGTCGAGGCGATCGCCGCGATGCTCCACGTCGAGCTGACGTGGCGCCCGGCGACCGCGCTCGGGTGGGCTCGTCAGGGTGCGGCTGCCATCGCGAGGGCTGGCGAGCGCCAGGTGGCCGTGGCCGCCTCGGTCGCCCGCGAGACCCTCGCGCAATGGGAGCTGAAGGGAGACGTCTGGTTCGCCGAGATCGAGCTCGACGCCCTCCTGGAGCAGAAGGGCGACTGGAAGATGGCGCCGGTCTCGCGGCATCCGGGCGTCCCGATGGTCATCGCCATGATGCACGCCCCCGACCTGCCGTTCCAGACGATCGTCGAGAAGATCCGCTCGCTCGATGTGCCGCACCTGGCCGAGGTCGGCCTGTGGGACCGTTTCGTTCCCGAGGGAGGCGACGAGGTGAAGACCGCCCTCGGCATGTGGTATCAGGCGTTCGACCGCTCGCTGACGCAGGAGGAGATTGCCGATTCGCACGCGCTGATCGTGAAACGGCTCGCGGAGCTTCTCCCGGTCAGGATCCTCTCGTAGAATGCGCGGGCCCAATCCATCAATGAAGGACTCCATGAAAAAGAACTCGAAGGCCGAAGACGAAACCATGATCGACGCAGAAGCGGGAGAGCTCCTCGAGCGGCTCACCGACCGGGTCGAGCGCGCAGTCGATGCGATCCAGAAGCTGCGCAAGGAGCGCGACGAGCTCCGGGCGAGACTCGACGAGGTCGAAAAGCAGCTCGACGCGCAGGGAAGCGCTGCCGAAGAGCTGAGCGGTCTCCAGGGCGAGATCGACCGGTTCCAGAACGAGCGTCACGAGGTCCGCTCGCGCATCGGCCGCATCCTCGACGCGCTGGCCTCGCTCGACGAGGAGTGAGCGCGTCGGCTACTTGATGACCATCTTCCAGAACTTGATGAAGTAGTCGATCATCGACGCGATGGCGAAGACCACGACGATCCAGAGGGCGATTTTCCCGGTGAACATGAACTCGCCCAGCTCGTAGCCGAGGATCAGGATCGAGATTGCGATCACCTGGGTGACGGTCTTCCACTTGCCGAGGGGGGAGGCCGGGATCGTCACTCCCTGCTGCGCCGCGATCGAGCGGAGGCCGGAGATGGCGAACTCGCGCCCGATGATCACCACGATCATCCATGCCGGCGCGAGCCCGAGCTCGACCAGCGATATGAACGCCGCCGACATCAGAAGCTTGTCGGCGATCGGGTCGAGCAGCATACCGACGCGCGTGATCTTCTTCTGCCGACGCGCGAAAAACCCGTCGAGCCAGTCGGTGAGCGAGGCGAGCAGGAAGATGGCGAGTCCGACGTACTCACGCCCTTCGAAGCGGGTCAGAAGGACCACGACGAGGAACGGGACCAGAAAGATCCGCAGGATCGTCAGCGAGTTCGGGAGATTGAGAATCTCTTCGCTCGGATGACTCTCCGCCGCGCCCGCGGCGGGGGCCGGAGTCGGATCGGAGGAACCTGGAAGCGGTTCCTGGTGTCGGGAATCAGTCACGTGTCTTGATCTCTCTCGGAGGGATCCGGCGGCATTGCGGAACACCGGAAGAATAGTCGGAATCAGCTCGGGAAGGAACCGGATTCGCGTGGAATACAACCGCCCGGTCGTGCATTGTTAGTCCCGGCCTCGGGAGAGAGGCAACTCTCGATCTCTCTTCGACGCCGGATCCACTCTGCGAAAGTGGCGGAATTGGTAGACGCACTAGATTCAGGTTCTAGCGCTCGCAAGGGCGTGGGGGTTCGAGTCCCCCCTTTCGCACCATAAACCTCCCCCTTCACTCCCCGGGAGGTTCACTCCCCTCCTCCTCATCCACCAGCAGGCGATAGAGATCGTTCTTGCCGACCCTCCATGCTCCCGCAAGGGCCTTGAGGGCATCGTTGCGCCGCATCCCCTCGCCGCGAAGCCGCTCCAGCTCCGCCCGGAGCTCGGCTGGCGTGGGCAGCTTTCGCTCCTCGGTGACCGCGGCTGCCAGAACGATGGTCACTTCGCCTGCGATCGAAGCGCGGGATGAGAGCTCCGCGATGACCTCCGAGAGGGTGCCGTGAACGAGCTCCTCGTGCATCTTGGTCAGCTCACGCCCCACCGTCGCATCGACGTCGCCGAGTGCTTCCAGCGCGTCCTCGAGCGACGCCACGATCCGCTGAGGCGATTCGTAGACGATCGCGGTCATGCGGTGCTGGGCGACGCCGCGATAGAACTCGCGCCGCTCTCCCTGCCTGTGGGGAGGGAAGCCGAAGAACGCGAAAGGAAGCGGCGCGATCCCGCTCGCCGAGAGAGCGGCCGCCCCCGCGAAGGGCCCCGGAATCGGCTCGATCACGATTCCCCGCCGGCGCGCCTCGCGGACCAGAGGGAAGCCGGGATCCGACAGCAGCGGCGTCCCCGCGTCGCTGACCATCCCGATCGTCGCTCCTCCGAGCAGCTCTGCCACGATCTTCTCGACCCGCGCGTCCTCGTTGTGCTCGTGGAAGCTCTCCAGCGGAACCTCGATCCCGAAATGCCGCAGAAGCTTCAGCGTGTGCCGCGTGTCCTCGCACAGAAGCTTCGAGCAGCTCCTCATCGCCGCCAGGCTCCGAGGCGAGGCGTCCTGAAGATTTCCGATCGGAGTGGCGATGACGAGAAGACGGCCCATGGGGAGAGAATAAAGGGGCTGGGGACTGGGGGCTAGGGGTCAGGGAAAGACAAAACCAACATCGTCTCTAATCGATGAGGGACGAGGGGCGAGGGCCAAGGGCCGAAACAGAAGGGCCC
>JBHEOL010000178.1:0-12379 GCA_046261635.1 Thermoanaerobaculia bacterium
CACCGGCCAGCCGGCGCAACCGGCGTCCGATCCGGCGAATCATCGAGCGCGGATCTTAGCGGATTTCCCGACCATGTTGCGTGCAAGCCTTCTCATTCTCCTCATTCTCCTCGTCCTCCTCGTCGGGTGGATCGTCGCTCCAATGCTCGTTCCTCCCGCGATGGTGCAGCTCGGATCCTCATCCGAACTGGCCGGAATGATGCTCCGCGCTCCAGCCGAGGCGGAGAATGTCATCGCGGTCGCGACCTTCGGGCCGGCATGGCACCGTTACTCGCCACTGCTCGCTCCTCTCATCCAATCCGCCGACGCCGAAGCTCTCGATCGCGCCGCCTGGCTGGCCGGGCGAAGCCGGGTCGTCGCCTGGACCCGCGGCGGTTCCTGGGGGGCTGTGGCTCGTCCCGAT
Source organism: Thermoanaerobaculia bacterium (assembly GCA_046261635.1). Taxonomy (GTDB): domain Bacteria; phylum Acidobacteriota; class Thermoanaerobaculia; order Gp7-AA8; family Gp7-AA8; genus JBHEPS01. The sequence continues at coordinate 404 of JBHEOL010000178.1, forward strand.
CCTCTCCGGCGCTTGCTCGCGCGAATCCTCGGCGCTGCCGGCTCTGCCCCGATCCGCGTCGAAGGAGATCAGGTCCTGTTCGGCACTGTGGACGATCCCCTCGTTGCCGGCGCTACGGACGCCCTTTCCGCGGGACTCGAGGGCCACGCATTCCTCCTTCATCGCAAGGATGGGGGATACCCCCCCATCGGACGGCCCGCCCTTTCGGCGATCGAATTCGATGATGGCGATCTTCGCGTGACGACCAGGGGTCCGTCCAATTCCGAAGCCACCGCAGAGATGGGTGGGGTGTTCCTTCCCCAATCCGCTCCCATCTCCCTTCGGTTTGCCAGACCCCCGAAGGCTGTTCTCACTCTCGAGCAGGCATTCCCGGTCGATCTGAGGGCGATCCTCGAGCAGGGGGGGATGGTTGCGCTCTACGGCGTGGAGACGAGGGGGCTGCTGCCTCGGCCGCTGCTGGTCTTCTCGGTTCCTGCAGACGACGCACGCGCCGCCAGCATCATCGAGCGGATCGATCGGGCCACCACCCAGGGAGCCATCGGCCTCCTTCTCGGGATGCGGGAGCAGCAGGCGCGGACCCTGGCGGGAACCGAGCTGGTCCGCCGGGAGGGGGTCGGTCTCACGATCGAGTACGCTCGGCGTCCCGGCGAGTTCCTGCTCGCCTTCGACAAGACGAGCCTTTCCCGGCTTCTGGAGGACGAGTCGGTGCCGCTCGAGCCGGGGCCGGCGGTGTGGTCCATGCGGGCGAGGCCTCGGGATCTTCTTCCGATCCTCGATCAGATCCGCTCGAACACGGCCATTCGGCTGCTCGCCGAAGATTTCGCCCGGGAGGCGGGGGATCTGGCGAGGCTGTTCCGGTCGATCCCGAGGGCGGAAGAGGTGGAGGCCAGGCTCGAGCCGGCTGGCGACGGGATGACGATCCGGGCGGCCGTGAAGCTGGCGGAGTGAGGCAGGACGGAAGGCAAGGCAGAAGTCAGAAGGCAGAAGGCAGAAGAAAAGGCAGAAGGCAGAAGGCAGAAGTGTGCACCAGACCTCCCCGTCCTACCTCAGGCCAAGATTGGGGGCGTCTCTTGCGTTTGCCTTTGCTCTTACTTCTGCCTTCTGCCTTCTGCCTTCTGACTTCTGCCTTGCCTCCTCCCCCCTCCCTCCTCCCGGATTATTTCCCCCGCGTCTCACGTTGAACGTGCCCGTCGCAGGGACTTATCCCCGGAGCCTCATCCGCGGGGAGGAACCCCCCCCACACCATGAAAGAGATACTCGACCTCGAAAAGGTGGCCAGTCAGAGCCCGCAGGCATTCGATCTGTCGCTCCGGATCCCGGCCGACGAGCTCGATCGGGACGAGGTTGCGAGCATGTCCGAGGTGCGGGCGTGGGGGGAGATCGGGGTGGGCGACCGTCCGCGGGAGTTCGTCCTCTCGGGAGCAGTCGAATATACGGCGGACCTGCTCTGTTCGCGCTGCCTGGATCCGTTTCCGTTTGCCATCCGTTCGGATTTTCACTTAACATACCTCCCCCGTCCTGCGGCGGAGTCCGCGGAAAGCCTCGAGGAAGTCGAAGTCGCCGGAGAACAGCTCGACGAGGAGTACTACGAGGAGCCGCACATCGATCTCCAACCGGTGATTCTGGAGCAGGTTCAGCTGTCGCTTCCGATGAAGGCGCTCTGCGACGAAGGATGCAAGGGACTCTGCGTGGTCTGCAAAGGGAACCGGAACCGCTCGGCGTGCGAATGCGCAGTCGAGGAATCCGACAGCCGGTGGGATGCGTTACGCGGCATCCGGGAACAGCTGGCGAAGAAGAAAGAGAACTGACCGTACCGGTTTGCCGGCCGGTTTGAAACTGAGGAGTCTACGATGCCTAATCCCAAACGACGCCATTCCAAGGCCCGCACGCACACCCGTCGTGCCCACGACCATCTGGAAAAGAAGTCGCTTTCGACCTGCCCGAACTGCCAGGAGGCGAAACTGCCCCACCGCGTGTGCCCGAAGTGCGGATACTACAAGGGCCGCGAAGTCGTCACCGTCAAAGATCTGGTCTGAGCGCCGCTGCGATGTCGAACGCGGGCTCCGAATTGCAGGCCCACCCACGAATTGCTGTCGATGCGATGGGGGGCGATCAAGCTCCCCGTGAGATCGTCCTCGGCGCTCTTGATGCGGCCGAGGAGTATCCCGTCCACATTCTTCTGGTCGGCCGCGAGGATGACATCCGCCGCGAGATCTCCTCGCTCGGCCGCACCATCCCCTCCAACATCGAGATCGTTCACGCTTCCGAGGTCGTTGGGATGGAAGATCATCCCCTCGCCCCGATCCGGAAGAAAAAGGACTCTTCGATCCGCGTCGCCGCCGACCTGGTCGGAGCGGGGCGCGCGTCCGTCTTCGTGTCGGCCGGCAACACCGGAGCCGCCTGGACTTCGGCGAGGAAAGTTCTCGGGATGATCGAAGGGGTGGATCGCCCCGCCCTTGCGGCCGTGGTTCCCCGCCTGGACGGACATACGGTCCTTCTCGACGTCGGCGCGAATGTCGACAGCAAGCCCCACCACCTTCGCGAGTTCGCCGTCATGGGGCATTTCTTCGCCCAGATGCTCTTCGACATCCGGGCTCCCCGCATCGGCCTGCTGTCGATCGGCGAGGAAGAGGGGAAGGGGAACGAGGTCATCCGTCAGACCTACAAGGTCATGAAGGAGATGGGACTGAACTTCATCGGAAACGCCGAGGGGCGCGACGTGTTCAACGGCAACGCCGACGTGGTCGTCTGTGACGGGTTCATCGGCAACGTCGTCCTGAAGGCGTCGGAGGCGCTCGCTGAGACGATCGGCAAGCTGCTCAAACAGGAACTGAAGGCGAATCCGATCCGAGCGTTCGGAGCGCTCCTGGCGCGGCCAGCCTTCCAGGCTGCCAGACGGCGGACCGACTACTCCGAGTATGGCGGCGCGCCGCTGCTGGGCGTCCGAGGCGGCTGCGTGGTGTGCCACGGGCGCTCGAGCGCGAAAGCGATTCGCAATGCGATCCGCGTGGCGGGTGATTTCGCCGAATCGCGGATCAACGACAAGATCCAGCAGAAGATCTCCGAGTTGCACAACAAGGAGCGCGCCGAAGGGCTGCAGGCCGGTAACGGCGAAGCAGACCCGGCCGATGTTCCCCCTCTCACGCTGCCGGAGTGATCCCGGCGCGCAGGCCCCGTTCTCCCCGGCCGGTTCACTTGGTATGATCCGCCGCCATGAACACGGCTGAACACAACACCGCCTTCGTCTTTCCGGGTCAGGGAAGCCAGTTCGCAGGAATGGGGCGCGAGATCGCCGAAGCCTCGCCGGCGGCCCGGCACGTTTACGAAGAAGTCGATGAAGCCCTCGGATTCTCGCTCTCGAAGCTCTGTTTCGAAGGGCCGGATGAAGATCTGAAGCTGACCGAGAACACCCAGCCGGCCATTCTCACGACTTCGATCGCCATCCTCGAGGCGATTCGCGAGCGGGGTGGCCGGGAGCCGGATCTGGTCGCGGGACACTCCCTCGGCGAGTACAGCGCGATCGTCTGCGCGGGGGGGCTCGGTGTCAAAGAGGCCGCCTCGATCGTTCGGAGCCGCGGGCGTTTCATGCAGGAAGCGGTTCCCGTCGGTGAGGGAGCGATGGCGGCGATCCTCGGTCCCTCTCTCGAGGAGATCGAAGCGATCTGCGCCGAAGCGGCGCAAGGGGACGTCGTCTCCCCGGCGAACGTGAATGCTCCGGGACAGATCGTGATCGCAGGCACGAAACGAGCCGTCGAGCGGGCGATCGCGATCGCCAAGACGCGGGGCGTCCGACGCGCGCTGCCGCTTCCCGTATCGGCTCCCTTCCACTGCGCCCTCATGAAACCTGCCGAGCAGAGATTGACCCCCGTTCTCGAGCAGGCAGGCTTTCATTCACTGTACGTTCAACTCGTCACCAACGTCGACGCGTCACCGGTGGGGACGACTCATGCGGTCAGGAACGCGCTGGTGCGCCAGGTCTCGTCGCCGGTCCGGTGGGTCGACTCGGTCAGGCAGATGATCGCCATGGGGGTGAGCCGCTTCGTGGAGGTCGGTCCGGGCAACGTCCTCGCCGGGTTGATCCGGCGAATCGACTCCTCCGTCGCGACGCTCAGCGTGAACGATCTCGCATCGCTCGAAGCATTGACGACTCAGGGAGACGGCAAATGAAATTCGAACTCGGCGGTAAAGTCGCTCTTGTTACCGGCGCCTCGCGTGGAATCGGGGAGGCGATCGCGGTGAAACTCGCGGACTCGGGCGCGACCGTGCTGTGCGCCGCACGCAGCGCGGAGAGGGTCAGGGAAGTCGCCGAGCGAATCTCTGCGGCCGGGGGGAAGGCCGCTGCCGTGGAGCTCGACATCTCGTCGCCCGAGGCGAGAGACAAGGTCAAGGCCCTGATCGACGAGTACGGGCAGATCGACATCCTCGTCAACAACGCGGGCGTGACCGCGGACGATCTCTTCATCCGGATGAAACCGGAGGCGTGGGATTCGGTGATTCGGACGAATCTCGATTCGATGTTCCATGTGACTCAGGAAGTGGTCAAGAAGATGATTCGGATCCGATGGGGCCGGGTCATCAACATCACCTCCGTGGTCGGGCTGTCGGGAAATCCGGGGCAGACCAATTACGCCGCTTCGAAGGCGGGGATCGTGGGCTTCACGAAGGCGCTGGCGCTCGAGCTCGGGTCGCGGAACGTGACCGTGAACGCGGTCGCTCCTGGCTTCGTAGCCACTGCCATGACCGACGCGATGACCGATCAGGCGAAAGCCTCGATGGAGGAACGCATCGCGCTCCGGCGCCTCGGCACCCCGGACGACGTCGCTTCCGCCGTCGCGTTCCTCGCCTCGGAAGAGGCCGGCTACATCACGGGACACGTCCTGAATGTCTCGGGCGGGCTGTATCTGTAAGGCAGGGGCTAGGGGCAAGGGGCCAGGGGCCAGGGAAGAGCAAAGACAAAGTCAGGACATGATGCTTGAGGTCTTGTCTTTGATTTTCCCTGGCCTCTGGCCCCTGGTCCCTGGCCCCTGCTCTTAATGCTCCCGGGCCCGTGACGATTGCTTTCCTTCCAGGCTGAGCTGGGCCTGGAGGCGAATCAGGTTGCGCCCGGCCTCGGTGGTCGTCTCGTAGGCTTCGCACAGGCGCTGGATCTGGAGCGGAAGCTCGTCGGCGTCGATGGTGAAGCCGTCCTGTGGCTGGTCGGGATCGAGCGTCCAGACCGAGGTCCATTTCGTCCCGTTGTACCGCAGGCGAATGCACTCGAACTTCGTTCCGCCGCGTTTTTCCGGAGCCTGCTTCATGGAGCTCTCGGAGAGGAGGCCGTTCCGGAAGACGGGGTGGGGCTTGCCACTGTCGAGATGTCCCGAAGCGTTGGCCATCTGCAGGGCCATCGACATCTGGTGGCGTGACTGGATCAGTCTCTCGATCTGCATGCCGATCTCGCTGGTCGAAGAAAGGATCGCGAGCCGGGAGCGGAACACGCAGAAGCTGCTTCCGAAGCTGACCGGAAACTTTTCGCAGGCGGAGACCCGGCAGGGGATTGCGACCCGCTCGCCCTCCCATTCGAGGGCGAACGTCGCCTCGGTCCCGATGGCCAGTTGCCGGTAGTGCTCGAGTACCAGCCCCTCCTGCGAATAGTCGATGAGCATCACTCGGTGCTCGTCGAGCCGCGCCGGAATGGAGTAGGCAGCTTTGGCTGTGTCCTGCTGACTCATGGTAGACATAGTCCTGTGATCGTCAATCTAAGCCCCTGTCGTCAAGCCGCCGTTAAGGGGCCCGTGAGGGATGCGTCAAAAAGCGGAAAACTTCTTCCGCGGGGAAAGCGCCGAGTTTAGGCTCTTCCGCCCCGAGCACAATAGGCCATCGGATATAGACGGCCCGAAAAGAGCGAGCAAGAAAAAAGCCCCCGGACGTTCCCGGGGGCTGATGGGGGTCGGGCTGGAGCCGTTGACCGGACTTGAACCGGTGACCTGCTGATTACGAATCAGCTGCTCTACCAACTGAGCTACAACGGCAAGTGGCTGGCGAGGAGGATCCCGCCGTTCAGCGCTCCCCAACAGGAGGGGCGGCCATTATATTCACGGCCGGCGGGGTGTCCAGCGGGGCGGATTCGAGGGAGGGGCGCGCCGCTCCTCAAACCCGTAATTCCTCATTCGCGTCATCGGGATTCTGGGTTTCCGCGTCATCGGCTCCGGCGGGGACGCGAGCCTTCGGGGCGTACAGGTGTTTCGCCTCGTCGACGATCGAGTGCTTCCACAGCGGGACCCGGACGATATAGCCGGCGCGCGCAATCATGTGGGCCGCGACGGGAGACATGAGAAAGAAAAAGAAGATGACCAGGATCGACTTGGTCACGACCGCCCCATCGCGGAAGTAAAGCATCAGTGCGATGAGCATGCAGCCGATGCCGAGGGTGCCTGCCTTGGCCGATGCGGACATCCGCATGAAGAGATCGGGCATCCGGACGATTCCGACGGCCGCGAGCAGGAGAAACGTGCATCCGATGAGCATCATCGTTCCGACGGCGATCTGCATCAGAGGACTCTCCTTTCGAGGTAGCGCGCGAACGCGATCGTCCCGACGAAACCGACGAGGGCAACGACGATCCCTGCATCGAGAAAGACGATGAGGTTGGTCTCGATGTCGAGCACGATGATCATGGCCACCGAGATCACGGCGATCAGATCGAGGGCGACGACACGGTCCGGGAGGCTGGGCCCTCGAACGAGCCGGATGAGCGCCAGCAGAAGCGAAGTTCCCAGCATCGCGAAACAGATCGTGGTGACGGTGATCATCGCAGCAGCTCCAGGATCCGTTTCTCGAGCCCGCTCTTGATCTCGCGCCGCAGGTCGTCCGGCCGGCCGATGTACATCGAGTGAATGTACATGGTCCGCCGATCCGCAGCGACGTCGAGAGTGAGCGTCCCGGGAGTCAGGCTGATCATGTTTCCGAGCAGCGTAATCTCGAGGTCGGTTTCCACGTCGAGCGGAATCGCGACCACACCCGGCTTCATGTAGTGGCGCGGGGTGATGATGTCGAAAGCGACGCGGAAGTTGGCGGCGAGCAGGTCTTTCAGAAAATATCCGACCAGGGTCACGAGCGCGATCGTCTTGCGGAGGTAAACCCCGGCCCCGATCGCACGCCCTGTGAGGGCGAGGGCGAGATAGCCGAGGAGAAACCCCTGCGCCAGCCGGCCGGCCGTCAGATCGCCGGCTGCGAATGCCCACGCGAGCGCGAGGGTGAGATTCAGAAGCAGGATCGGGAGCGCCTTCATCGCAGGACCGCCTCGATATACACAGTACGTCCCAGCAGCTGGTCGGCCGCTCTTTCGGCAATGCGGAACAGGGGCCCCGCGCCGGCTCCAATCAACAGAGTGAGCAGGGCGAGCGCCGTGATCGGTCCCATCAGCAGCCTGATGCTACGAGCCGGCGGAGTGACAGCCCTCTCGTCCGGGTCGGGCTTCCAGAAGGCCTCGTTCCAGATCTTGATCATGGAGAAGAGGGTGAGGAGCCCCGCGACGAGCGCGATCACGACCATCGCCCACTGCTCGCTCTCGATGCCGGCCTTCACCAGCGCCAGTTTCGCGAAGAACCCGGAAAGCGGCGGGATTCCGGCCAGTGACATCGCAGGAATCATGAACAGGAGGGCCAGAATCGGGCTGGCGGAGTAGAGGCCTCCAACCCTCTTGAGGTCATAGCTTCCCTGAAGCCGGTGCGCCACGCCGGTGATGAGGAAGAGATTCGCTTTCACGATGATGTGATGAATGACGTAGAAGACCGCCCCCGCGATCGCGAGGCGCGTGAACAGGCCGAGGCCCATGATCATGTAGCCGATCTGGCTCACGATGTGGAACGAGAGGATCCTCCTCATGTCCTGCTGAACGATGGCTCCGAATACTCCGACGAGCATCGTCGCGCCCGCCGACCAGAGGATGAGCTGGTGCGTGAAGCCGACGTCGTTGATGAACAGCAGTGTGAAGACGCGGATCAGCGCGTAGACCCCCACCTTGGTCAGCAGGCCGGCGAAAAGGGCCGAGACGGCCACCGGGGGCGTGTGGTAGGCGGCGGGCAGCCAGAAGTGGAGGGGAAAGATGGCGGCCTTGATGCCGAAGGCAACCAGGTAGAGCATCGCGATCGCCGTCGATAGACCGGGCTGGACTTCCGGGAGCCGCTCCGAGAGCAGGGCCATGTTGAGCGTGCCGGTCGCGCCGTACGTCAGCCCGGCCGCCGTCAGGAAGATCGCCGATGAGATCAGGTTGAGCGTGACGTACTTGACCGCGGCTTCAATCTGCGCCCGCTCTCCCCCGAGAGCGAGGAGAACGAAAGAAGAGATGAGCATTACCTCGAACCAGACGTACAAGTTGAAGATATCGCCGGTCAGGAAAGCGCCGCAGACGCCCATCAGCAGAAAGGTCACCAGGGGGTAGTAACCGAAGGCTTCACGCCTGCGGTCGGCGATGACGAGCGAGTAGACGACGATCGCCGCTCCGATGATGCCCGTCACCAGAACCATCGCCGCGCTGAATATGTCTGCCACGAGGATGATCCCGAAAGGCGAGGGCCATCCGCCGATGCGGCTCACCACGATTCCGCGTTCGAGGACCGCGGACATCAGGGCGATCGAGGCGGCCAGCAGGGCGATCGAGGTCAACAGACCGATGGCGCGCTGGATTGATCGGCTTCGCCACGCCGCCAGTCCGAGCGCGCCCCCGAGCATCGGGATCAGAATGGGAAGAGCGATGAGAAGATTCATCCCTCGGTGCTCCTCATCCTGTCGAGATCTTCCGTTTGCAGCATCCGGTAAGCCCGCTTCACGAGAACCAGCGCGAAGGCGATGACACCGAACCCGATCACGATCGCCGTGAGGATCAGCGCCTGCGGAAGCGGGTCGGCATAAAGGCCCGGCGGCATATCCATCCCGGTTGGGATGATCGGCGGCGCGGCCCGGGTCGGTCCGCCCACCGGGCCTGCGACGAAGATCATCAGGTTCGCGCCATGGGATAGAAGCGCGAGTCCGATGATCAGCTTGACGATGCTGCGGCGCAGCATCATGTAGACCCCTGCGGCGTAGAGGCAGCCGATCACGATGGCGAGCAGCAGGATCACTTCACTCTTCCTCCGCGAGACTCTGCAGAATCAGAATCGTGATCCCTGAGACGACCAGGAAGACTCCGACGTCGAACAGGAGGGGCGTGCCGTAATGCGGGGTTTCCCCCTCGGGGAAGGCGATCCATACGCCGGTCAGCATGGCATCCCCCTGGAACAACCCGACCACCGCAGCCACGACGGCGACGAGCAGCCCGCCGGAGATGAGCATCCGCGGGTCGAAAGGAAGGGCCTCGCTCGACCTCTCTTTGCCCGACGAGATCATGAAGAGCGCGAAGGCGGTCGAAGCCAGCAGTCCTCCGGCGAATCCTCCACCGGGCTCGTGATGGCCGCGCAGAAGAAGAAAGATGGAGAAGAGAACGAGCAGGGGCGTCAGGAAGCGCGCGACCGTCTCGAGAATGATCGATCTCATCGAGTCTCCCCCTCCGGCCGCAGTTTCAGCAATGCGTAGACCCCGATCGCCGCGACGGCGAGAACGGTGATCTCTCCCGCTGTGTCGAGTGCGCGGAAGTCGACGAGGATGACGTTGACGATGTTCCTTCCGTAGGCGGCCGTGTAGGAGTTCTCCGCGAAGAAGCGGGCGGCGTCGCGCTGGACATGCTCGTTCGAGGCGACTAGGACGAAAAGCGTCATCAGCAGGCCGAGCGAGATCGAGACCGCCGTGTCACCGATCCGCGCCCGCCGGGTCGAGATCCTCGAGAACCGTGGCAGGTGGTAGAGAACGAGGACGAAGAGGATGACCATCAGCGTCTCGACGAGAAACTGGGTCATCGCCAGGTCCGCGCCGCTGAAAATGATGTAGAGGAGCGCGATGCCGTAGCCGACGCAACCGAGGCTCACGATCGCTCCGAGGCGAGACTTCGAGAGGATCGTCGCAAGCGTGGCGAGGACGATCAGCGCCGAGACGGCCGCCTCATGCAGGTGAATCGTCCCCCAGGCGCGTATTCCCGGTGTCAGCCCGCTTCGCACCAGCGCCGCACCCGAGAGCAGGATGACCGTTACGAGGATGATCGTCACGTAGGACCGGATGTAGCCGCTCTGGAGCACGACCGTGATCCTTTCCGACCAGCGCAGAAGTCCGGCCAGCGACTGGCCGTACCAACGGTCGGGTCCCCACGTCGTGATCCGGTCCACGCGCGCGCTCGCCCTCCAGCTCCCTCGCGACCAGTAGATCGCCAGCCCCAGAAGGACCGACGTCACCGACAGCACGAGAGGGGTCCCGACACCGTGCCAGAGGTGGAGGTCGAGCTCGCTCGGAGCGCGCGTGATCGCCGAGACCGCCGGGTCGACCAGAACCGAGGCCCATCCCGGGACGAGGGCGAACGTCACACTCAGGATGGCGAGAAACAGAGGTGCAGTGACCAGTCCTGGCGTCTCGCGAATCGGCTCGGACGGTTGCCCGGCAGGACTCGGACGCCAGAATAGCCGCCAGCCCAGCAGAATCGCCACCGCCGTGAGGGCCGCGCTGGAAACGACGACCGCAGGAACCAGCAGCCCGACCCACTCGGCCGCCACCACCGATTCGAGCAGCATCTCCTTCGCGATGAAGGCGAGAACGGGCCCGAACCCGGCGAGACCGAGGGCGAGGATCGCGGCCGAGGCGGTCGCGAGCGGCATTCCATGACGCAGCCCCCCCAGCTCACCGACCTCGCGGCTTCCGGCGTCGTGTTCGATCGTTCCGGCGAGGAGGAAAAACGCCGCCTTGTAGACCGCATGCGCCAGGAGCAGCAGCATTGCTGCCGCGGCCGCCTCCGGCATATCGAGACCGAGCAGCAGGACGAGCATGCCCAGCGCGGAAACGGTCGTGTAGGCCAGGATCCGCTTCAGGTCCGTGGCATGGAGGGAGAGGAGGCTCCCCACCAGCATGGTCAGTGCGCCCGCGGGGACGAGCACGAGCATCCACTCCTCGGTTCCCCCGAGAATCGGAGCCAGTCGGGCCAGAAGGTAGACGCCGGCCTTCACCATGGTGGCGGAATGGAGATACGCGCTGACCGGGGTCGGGGCTGCCATCGCGGCCGGCAGTCAGAAGTGGAACGGTACCTGGGCGGATTTGGTGAAACATCCGACGGCGATCGTGAGCAGGATCGCGGTATAGAGGGGGTGGTCGCCCAGCGCGCCCATCTCGGAGATTTCGAAGGTTCCCGCCGCCATGCCCATCATCACGAGGCCGGCGAGCATCACCAGCCCCCCGCCCGAGGTGACCAGTAACGCCTTGAGCGCGGCCTCGCGCGCCTCGAGCCGCTCGTTGTCGAAGCCAATCAGCAGGAACGAGCTGATGCTGGTCAACTCCCAGAAGACGAAGAGCAGGATCGCGTTGTCGGCGGTCGTCACCCCGATCATCGATCCCATGAAAAGGAGCAGGAAGGCCTGAAAGCGGGGGAGGCGGGGGTCGCCGGCGAGATAGACGTTGGCGAACGCGGTGATGAGGACGCCAATGCCCGAGATCAGAAGGGTGAAAAGAAGTCCGAGCCCGTCGAGTCTGAAGGTGAGGGAGACGCCGAGGGAAGCCGCCCAGTCGGCTCGGAAAACGATCGCACTCCCTCCGACGATCGCCGGGATTCGAGCGGCGAAGAGAAGGAAGACCGCGAGGGGGACGGCCGGCGCGAGCCGCGCACGCCAGGGATTCGCTCCTCCGGTTCCGTGGCCGGCCATTTCAGCAGGCCTCCGCCGGCCCTGAATGGCCGACAGGACGGCAGCGGCCGCGCCGCTCCAGAGAGCGCCCGGTGGCCGGTGCGAGATTCGGGATCGGGTCGGGCATCGTTCGTGGCCTGCGTCCGCTTCGGAGTTTCACTCGGTGGCGGAGTGCCGGAGCCTCGGCTCAGGGGCCGAAGCTCAGTGGAGTGCATCCGATCGCGGCGCCGCGGGAGAATATCAG
>JBHEOL010000199.1:0-22908 GCA_046261635.1 Thermoanaerobaculia bacterium
CTCGACAGTCATGCCAGCGACCGGTGCATGGGCTGCTGGCGGACAGAGCGGCAGGGTACCGATCGCCGATTCGCCAGCGGATGCGACAATGCCGCCGGAGAAAACCGACATGACTCGAATCCATCCCTTCATCGCGATCTCCCTGCTCATCATTCCGCTTTTCAACCCTCCGGCCTTCGCGGAGAAATGGGTGCCGATCGAACGAGGGGTCCACTATCGCGAGATCGTCCGTGACGGACTGCACGCCTACATCGTGCGGGTCGACCTCACCAGGGACGATCTGCGCGTGGTGGCCACCTCCGAGGAGCAGAAAGGGATGGTCGTGAGCCGCTTCGCCGAAATGGCGTCGGCGATCGCCGCGGTCAACGCCGACTACTTCGATGAGGAGATGCGGCCGGTGGGGCACGCGATGGCCGGCGGGACGGCGTGGAAGGAGCGGCACGGGACGCGGAATCAGCCGGTGCTCGGATTCGGGGAGAATCGCGCGGAGATCTTCAGCGTCGAGGAGCGCGGGTCGGAGCTTCCGGAGTGGGTCGACGAGGCGGTGTCCGGCTGGCCGCTCCTCATCGAGAACTGCACCGCGTTCACCGCCGAGCAGCTCCCCGGGAGCGACTTCTTCACGCGGGCGCCGCACCCGCGGACTGCGGCGGGACTGTCGGAAGACGGCAGGACCCTCTACCTCGTGGTTGCCGACGGCCGTCGTGAGGGAGTGCCGGGGCCGACGCTGGCCGAGCTCGGGAGCTTCATGCGGGTCGAGCTCGAGGCCTGCTCGGCTCTCAACCTCGACGGCGGCGGCTCGAGCGCGATCGTGATCGAAGGGGAGCTGATGAACCAGCCGAGCGACGGAAGCGAACGGATCGTCGCCAATCACCTCGCGATCGTTCAGGCCGGGTGCACTTCCGCGACGGATGCGATTCGGTAACGGTTGAGGATGCGGGGCAACAAATCGCCGAAATTGCACGTAATCTTGGGATGGATGAGACGCACCCTCTTCGCGGCAGTCATCGCCGCATGCGCGACCCCTTCCCTTGCCCAGGAACCCGTCACCGTTCCGATCCGGGCGAAGTCGTACCGAATCGAGGCGACGACCGAACCGGTCCGCATCGATGCCGTGCTGGACGAACCGGTCTGGCAGACGGCTCGACCGATGGAATTCGACGCGGAGACCTCGCCGGGTGACAATATCCCCCCGCCAGTCCGCACGGTCGGATACATGACGTACGACGCGAAGCATCTCTACGTGGCGTTCCGGGCCCACGATCCTGAACCGAGCGCGATCCGCGCGCACATGGCCGACCGCGACGGGGCATTCCACGACGACTTCATCGGACTCGTCCTCGACACGTTCAATGACAATCGCCGCGCCTTCGAGTTCTTCGTCAATCCTCTCGGCGTCCAGATGGACCTGGTGATCGACGACGTGAGCCGCAACGAAGATTCCTCGTGGGACGCGATCTGGGAGGCGGCGGGGCGCATCACGCCGGAAGGTTACGTCGTCGAGATCGCGATTCCGTTCACGTCGCTTCGGTTCCCGAGCTCCCCCGGCGAACAGACCTGGGGCGTCGACATGATTCGGATCTATCCGCGCAGCGTGCGGCACAGGATCGGTCTCCAGGGGCAGGATCCGAACCGGAACTGCTATCTCTGCCAGGCGTCGCGAGTGACCGGGTTTCGCGGCATCAGCCCGGGGCGCGACATCGAGCTCGACCCGACGCTGACTGCACAGAACACGAGCCGGCGAGCCGAGTTTCCGAACGGCTCGCTGTCGGCGGGCGACACGGAGTTCGACGCCGGACTGACTGCCAGGTGGGGCATCACCCCGAATCTGACGCTGAACGCCGCGTTGAATCCCGATTTCTCCCAGGTCGAGGCTGACGCGGTGCAGCTCGACATCAATACTCAGTTCACCCTCTTTTTCGAAGAGAAGCGCCCGTTCTTCCTCGAAGGATCGGATTTCTTCTCGGGACCGCTCCAGGCGGTCTACACGCGAACGGTTGCCGACCCCGATTTCGGTTTGAAACTGACCGGGAGGGTCGGCGAGTCGACCATCGGGGCCTATCTCGCCCGCGATGCCGTGACGAACCTGATCCTCCCCGGCCCCGAGGAGTCGAACGCCGCCTCGCTCGCCCGCGACAATCGTGCGGGGGCCTTCCGCTACCTTCACAACGTCGGTGAAACTTCGTCGGTAGGCGCCATCCTGACCACGCGCGACGGAACGGGTTATTCGAATCGCGTCTTCGGGCTCGACGGATCGTTTCGCGTGAGCTCGAAGGACTCGATCTCGGCTCAGCTCCTCGGATCGAAGACCGAATATCCGAGCGAGATCGTCTCGGCATTCGGCCAGCCCGACGGCGGCTTCGACGACCTCGCCGCCCGTCTTCATTACCGGCACAACTCGCGAAACTGGGTCTGGGGAGCGACCTACAACGACATCGGCTCCGGCTTCCGCGCCGACTCGGGTTTCATCCCTCAGGTCGGGTACCGCGCCGGGAATGCAGTCATCCAGTACACGGGCTGGGGCGAGAAGGACAAGAACTGGTATACGCGCTGGTTTCTCGGGGCCGACTACGACTACTCCGAGAAGGAGAATGGAGAGCTGCTCGAGAAGGAGATCGAGGGTTGGGCGGCCGTCTCCGGCCCCCTTCAGTCGTTCTTTCGGGTGGCCGTCGGTCAGCGGGACCGCCGCTACGACGGGGTGACGTTCGACGAGCAGTTTCTTCATTGGGTTGCGGAGGCCAGCCCCACAGGGGACCTCAGCGTCTACGCCGTTGGGACCTTCGCCGACCAGATCGACTTCGCGAACACGCGGCCCGGCGAACGGCTCCGCATCGGCGGCGGTGCGAGGTGGAACCTCGGAATCCGGACTCGAGTCGAGCTCGACTACTCGCACGAGGATCTCGACGTCGAGGGCGGACGCCTGTTCGTCGCGGACGTGACCGCGCTGAAGGCGATTTACCACTTCAATATCCGGACATTCGTGCGCGCGATCCTTCAATACACGGATGTCGAGCGCGACCCGGATCTGTATCTGCACCATCGGGTCAGCCGAAGCTCCGAGCGGCTCTTTCCGCAACTCCTGTTCTCTTACAAGCTGAACCCGCAGACGGTGTTCTTCGCCGGTTACTCGGGGACCTCCCTCGGCGGAACCTTCGAGGAAGAAGACCTCGGTCTGACCGAGGCAAACCGGACGTTCTTCGTGAAACTCGGATACGCCTGGCTCTTTTGAGCGGGAGGGGGGCGAGGGAACGCAACATCGAGAACGGAAGCCAAGGAACCGTGCACCCATCGGAGGAAACGCGCCGCAGCGGGTCCGGCAAGCGGGCTGGTCCGTCGCGGTAAAATGAGTCACACTCTCTCGAACACAATCCTTTGAACGAGGAGCTCGCCGTGAAAAAGATCGTGCTCGTCCTCCTGCTCGTGATGCTTCCCTTCACTCTGCTCGCGCAGACTACGGAGAGTTTCGATCCGGAGGCGGCGACGCGCGCGATGCTCGACCGGGTTCCAGCCGACGAGAAGGCCCGCTCCGATGCTTATTTCGAGGGGGGCTACTGGCTGCAGCTATGGTCGTTCCTGATCGGCATCGCGATCGCCTGGATCCTTCTCCACTTCCGGATCTCACTGCGGATCCGGCAGCTTGCGACGCGCGTGACGAAGGTCGACGGAATTCACCGATTCGTCTACTGGATCGGCTATCTCGCCGTGGTGACGCTCCTGCTTCTTCCCTGGCTCTTCTACACGGAGTTCGTTCGCGAGCACCAGTACGGGCTGTCGAATCAGAGCTTCGGAGCGTGGGCGGGAGAGATCGCGAAAGTATTCGGCCTCGAGATCGTGTTCGGCGGCCTTCTCGTCACGCTCATCTACTCCGTCATCGCGAAGCACCCGCGGACGTGGTGGCTCCGGGGAGCCCTGGTCGTGATCACCTTCCTGATCATCGGCATCGCGATCGGCCCGGTTTTCATCCATCCTATGTTCAACGAGTACACGCGGCTCGAGGACCCGGAGGTGAGGGAGCCGATTCTGCGGATCGCGAATGCGAACGGGATCGACGCCGAGAACGTCTGGGTCATGGATACCTCGAAGCAGACGAGTCGAATCAGCGCGAACGTGAGCGGACTGCTCGGCACCATGCGGATCACGCTGAACGACAACCTGCTGAACCGCACGTCGCTGCCGGAGATCGAGGCCGTGATGGCCCACGAGATCGGCCATTACGTCCTCAATCACATCTGGAAAATGATCATCATGCTCGGCATCGTGATCATCATCGGCGGAGCCTTCGTGTTCTGGGGATTCGAGCGGCTCTGGCGGCGATACGGTGAGCGGTGGGGAATCGAGAGCGCCGCCGATCCCGCCGGCTTCCCGCTTCTCGTCGCGCTCTTCACGACCTTCTTCTTTCTGGCAACGCCGGTGACGAACACGATCATCCGGGTGCAGGAGGTCGAGGCGGACATGTTCGGGCTGAACGCCGCGCGCCAGCCGGACGGATTCGCCGAGGTGGCGCTCAAGCTCGGGGAGTACCGGAAGCTCGATCCCGGGCCGATCGAGGAGGCGCTGTTCTTCGATCATCCGAGCGGGCGGCAGCGGATCCTCGCGGCGATGCGCTGGAAGGCGGCGCAGGTGCGAACTGCTCAGGCGCCGTGAGTTTCCTGGGATGAGTCGCCGCCTGTAGAATCGCTCACACATGAGCCTGGTCAACATCATCGCGGTGCTGGTCACCCTTGCGGCCATTTTCAGCTACCTCAATCACCGCTTCATCCGCCTTCCGGTGACGATCGGCATAATGCTGATCGCCCTCGTCATGTCGCTCTGTCTGGTCGCCATCGGGACCGTGGAGCCGGAAATGGTGGATGAGCTCGAGCTGATGCTGATGAGCATCGACTTCGACGAGACGGTGCTGCACGGATTGCTCAGCGGGAATCTCGGTCGCGCTGGCTCTTTCTCTTCCGGCGGGACCCCAGCGCGACGTCATCATCGCCATCACCTACGCCGTCGTGGTGTTCTCGATCGTGGTTCAGGGGCTGACGGTGGGTCCTCTCATCCGCCGGATCCTGGCGGCCGAACAGCTGAGGACGGCCGCCTGATTTCGGAGGTCCGCTCGCGGGGGCGCTCCCTCCCGACGCGCCGGGGGGGGGTCACAGCGGTTGGTGTCGCAGGGTCACACCCGCGGAGGCTCGCCGGGGTAGAATCGGCCTCACCTGGCGACACTTCGCCCTGGGAGGGACCGCATGAACCGAACCCTTCGTTTCCAACTCAACGGAAAGCCCGTGGAGCTGAAAACCGATGACGAAAGAACGCTGCTCTGGGTGCTCCGCGGCGACCTCGAGGCCACCGGCACCAAGTACGGCTGCGGCGAGGGAGTCTGCGGATCGTGCACCGTGGTCGTCGACGGGGAAGCGGTCCGCTCCTGCGCGGCCACGGTCGGCAGCATCGACGGGAAGGACGTTCTCACGATTGAAGGTCTCGAGACCGACGGGCGGCTCCATCCGCTGCAGCAGGCTTTCGTCGATCACGGCGCGCTTCAATGTGGTTACTGCACGCCCGGCATGATCATGAACGCCTACGCCATGCTTCACGCGAACGCGAAGCCCGACGCTGGCGCGATCGCGAGCGGGATGGAGGACAACCTCTGCCGCTGCGGCGCCCATCCGAGGATCGTTGCCGCGATCCAAGATGCAGCGCTGAAGATGAGAGGTGCGCGATGACCGCGAACATCTCTCCCGATCGCGGTTCTTCGAAGGGGTTCGACCGGCGCTCGTTCTGCAAGATTCTCGGTGGCGGGATCGTGGTGCTGGTCACCTCGAAGCCGTCGGATCTCTTCGCCCAGCAGCGCTCGTATCCCGAGGATCTGAATGCCTATCTCCGGATCGACGAGAACGGTCTCGTGACGGTCTTCTCCGGAAAGATCGAGATGGGGCAGGGGGTGATTACCTCGCTGGCACAGATGGCCGCCGAAGAGCTCGGCGTTTCGCTCGATGCGATCACGATGGTCCTCGGCGACACCGACCGGTGCCCTTGGGATGCGGGGACGTGGGGCTCGCTCACCACGCGCGTGTTCGGCCCGGCGCTCCGGGCGGCGGCGGCCGAGGCGCGGACGGTGATGATCAAGCTGGCCGCGGCGAAGCTCGGCGTTGCCCGGGATCAGCTCGCGGTCGAGAACGGCGTGGTTTTCGTCGCCGGCGATCCGTCTCGCAAGGTCACCTACGGAGAGCTCGCGAAGGGGAAGGCGATCACCCGGCTCGTGGACGAGAAGGCGATCCTCCGCTCCGTGAAGGAATTCAAGGTCATGGGGCAGTCGCCCAGGCGGCTCGACGGAGCCGACAAGGTGACCGGCCGGGCCGAGTACGCGGGGGACATCCGCAGGCCCGGGATGCTGCATGCCAGAATCCTCCGTCCTCCCGCTCACGGGGCGAAGGCGAAGTCGGTCGACGTTTCGAAGGCGAAGGAGCTCGCCGGTGTGAGGGTCGTCGAGGATGGCGACCTGATCGCCGTGCTGCACGCCGATCCCGAGGCCGCCGAGCGCGCTCTCGGCCTGATCCGTGCCGAGTGGGATGCGCCCGAAGCAGCATTCGACACCGAGTCCGTGCACGAGCACTTCGAGAAGATCGCGAAAGAGGGAGAAGTCAGGTTCTCGCGTGGCGACGTTTCGGCACGGCGCGAGGGCGAGCAGCTGTTCGAAGCGACATACCGGACTCCCTACAAGGCCCATGCCCCCATCGAGCCGCACACGGCGGTCGCCGAGTGGAACGACGGAAAAGTGACGGTGTGGGCGGGGACGCAGAGCCCATTCGGCCTGCGGGACCGGCTCGTCCGCGAGCTCGGTCTCGACGAGTCGCGCGTGCGCGTCATCACTCCGTACCTCGGCGGAGGTTTCGGCGGGAAGAGCGCCGCCGGCCAGGGCGTCGAAGCGGCGTTGCTGTCGAAGGCGGCTGGCCGCCCGGTCATGGTCGCCTGGACGCGGGCCGAGGAGTTTTTCTATGACACGTTCGATCCGGCCGGAGTCGTGAAGATCGTTTCCGCGATCGACGGCGAAGGGAAGATGACGCTCTGGGACTACCGCGTCTGGGCTTCCGGCAACCGGGCCGCGGAGCTGTTCTACGACGCTCCCCACGCGGCGATCACGACCCTGATGTCGCGCGGCACTCCCGCGGGGAGCGCGCATCCGTTCGCCGTCGGTCCGTGGCGCGCTCCGGGTGCGGGGACCAACGTCTTCGCGCGCGAGTCGCAGATCGACATCATGGCGGCGGCTGCGAAGATCGATCCTCTCGAGTTCCGTCTCCGCAATACTTCCGACGATCGCGTGCGGAACACCCTGAAGGCCGCGGCCGATGCCTTCGGCTGGAAGAGCGCAGCAGGTCCCTCGGGGCAGGGGCGCGGCATCGCCATCGGCTATGACTCGGGGACGTACGCCGCGATCGCGGCCGAGGTTTCGGTGGATCGGAAAACCGGCGAAGTCCATGTCGACCGTCTCGTCTGTTCGCAGGACATGGGGATCGTAGTGAACCCCGACGGGGCGAAGATGCAGATGGAAGGGTGCATGATGATGGGACTCGGCTACGTCTTCAGCGAGGAGCTCCATTTCCGCGGGGGAGACGTCATCGACCGCAACTTCGACACCTACGATTTGCCGCGATTCTCGTGGATGCCCCGGAAAATCGAGACCGTTCTGGTTTCGAACGACGACCTCTCACCCCAGGGAGGCGGCGAGCCCGCAATCGTCCCGATGGGGGCGGCCATCGCCAACGCGGTCTACGACGCCACGGGTGCGCGTCTGTTCCGGCTGCCGATGACGCGCGCGAGGGTCCTGGCGGCATTGAAGGAGGGATGACCGTTGCGAGAAGGGAGCCGGATGGGAGCGCCGCGTGGCCTGCGTATCGCTCTGGTTTCCCTCTGCACGCTCCTCGCGGGATGCATGATCGAAGGCGATTTCTCCGGCGCCCTCCCGACTGAAACGCTGGTCGCGGAGGAGTATCAGCAGGAGATCGCCTCGATCGACCGGGCGTTGTTCACCGAAGCGCCGCTCGGAGAAGCCGGCGTGCGCTCGCTGGTCACTGGGCTCGAGGAGCTGGCGGAGCGGGTGGGCCGCCACTCCGCCGCGGTCTTTCTTCAGATCGAGGCGCGTGAGCTCCGGCTTCTCGCGAAGCTCGCCTCCAGAATCCCGCCGGATGCGACGGGCGAGCCACTTCGGAACGACTGGATGCGGATCCGCAACAATCTCTTCGACGATCGCGCCTGGTTCGTTCGAAGTGAGGCCGATCTGGAGTACGCAGCCTCCGTAGTTCCGCACCCGGAAGAGGAGCGGACGGCCCGCGCGGAGGAGAGCCCTGTGGAGGTCGAGGAGCCGCGGGAGCGCGAGAGACTCGTCGAGGACGAGCCGGGAGTGGGACCGTCGGGTTGCTGGCGGGTCACCTCGATGATGGTGAACGGATTTCCCGCGATGGATGCCGAGCTCTCGGGCTCGGTCTGGTGTTTCGATCCTCCGCGGATCCTCGTCCGCAGCGGGGACGGTGGAGAGAAGAGGTTCGAGTTCGCGGCCGAACGCGAGTTCCTGGCCGTGACGACGGAAACGGGGGATCGGGGGTGGATCCGCTGGAAAGCCGACGAAACGTGGATGACTCTCGCCTTCATCGACGGTCTCGGCGCGAAGCCCGACGCTTTCACGCAGCGGCCGGGCACCGGCGCACCGCCGCTCCTCACCCTGCGTCTGACTGCCGTGAAGTGACTCCGCGGGACCCGCCCCGCCCGGCGCCCCGCGGGATCTCAGGCGCCCGCGGTCGATGTCGAGCTGCCTGCCGGCGCGAATGCGTCCGCCACGATCTCGTACGAGCGAAGGCGTGCCGCGTGGTCGTAGATGGCCGAGGCGATGATGATCTCGTCCACGCGCGTCCGCTCCACGAACTCGCTCAGGCCGCTGCGGACCGTTTCCGCGGAGCCGACCATCGAGCACGCGAGCATCGCCGAAGCCTGAGCTTTTTCCATCGGTGTCCAGTAGCCCTCGATGTCGTCGATGGGGGGTGAGAGCCGGCCCGGCGTCCCGCGGAAGAGATTCGTGAACTGCTGCTGCACGGACGTGAAGAGACGGCGCGCCTCGGAATCGGTCTCGGCCGCGAAGACGTTGACGCCGGCCATCGCATACGGCCGATCGAGCTGCTTCGACGGCTTGAAGAAAGCGCGATAGGTCTCGAGTGCCGGAATGAGCGCAGCCGGTGCGAAGTGCGAGGCGAAGGCGTAGGGGAGTCCGAGCTCGGCGGCGAGGCGCGCGCCGAAAAGGCTCGATCCCAGGATCCAAAGCGGCACCTCGAGACCAGCGCCAGGAACTGCGCGGACGGGCTGTCCTTTCTGGACGGGCGCAAGGTAAGCCTGCAGCTCGAGCACATCCTGCGGGAAGCTGTCCGAGGCGTCGGGCGATCGCCGGAGGGCGCGCAGTGTGCGCTGGTCGGTGCCGGGAGCCCGCCCGAGACCGAGGTCGATCCGGCCCGGATAGAGGGCCTCGAGAGTGCCGAACTGCTCGGCGATGACGAGGGGGGCGTGATTCGGCAGCATGATGCCGCCCGCCCCGACGCGGATCGTGCTCGTGCCGCCCGCGACGTATCCGATCACGACCGAGGTCGCCGCGCTGGCGATCCCGCTCATGTTGTGGTGCTCGGCCAGCCAGAACCGCCGGAATCCCCAGCGCTCCGCATGTTGGGCCAGCTCGAGCGTGTGGCTCAGGGCCGCGGCGGGCGTGGAGCCCGCGGGAACGAACGCCAGGTCGAGAACGGAGAGGGGGATACGGGGAGGCGTGACCATCTGGGAGGGGTGAACGCGCGTCGGCCTGCCCGATGTTTCCTGAGTGAGCCCCCAAAACCAGCGCCGACCGATTCTGCTTGCCCCATCGGATAGCAATGTGATATCACTATGACATCAGGAGGTCAGTCATGATCAGAGAGCTCTCGCGTCACCCGATAAACGGGATTCCGCTGCTGGTTCTGTTGCCGCTTGCGCTCATCGGCTCGGTGGCGGCGACCATCTGGGCTTTCGAAGGAGGGCGAATCCTCGTCGGAATCGCGCTCCTGCTGCTGTCGCTCGCGGTGTTCGTTCTCCACTTCGGATTCTTCATGGTTGCCCCCAACAACGGGATCGTGCTGCAGCTGTTCGGCGCTTATCGCGGAACGGCCCGCGAACCGGGGTTACGCTGGGCGAACCCCTTCTATTCAAAGCGGAAGGTCTCGCTGCGCGTGCGGAACTTCGAGACGGGCAAGCTCAAGGTCAACGACATCCGGGGAAATCCGGTGGAGATCGGGTCGGTCGTGGTGTGGCAGGTGGTCGACACGGCCGAGGCGGTGTTCCAGGTCGACGACTACGAGAACTTCGTGCACGTGCAGAGCGAGTCGGCGCTTCGAAACCTCGCCAGCGGTTACGCCTACGACAGCTACGACGACGAGGAGAAGTGCCTGGTGGGGCACACGTCCGAGGTGTCGGACAAACTCAAGGACGAGATTCAGGAGAGGCTCGAAAAAGCGGGTGTCGAAGTTCTCGAAGCGAGGATCAGCCACCTCGCCTACGCGCAGGAGATCGCGGCAGCCATGCTCCAGCGCCAGCAGGCCGGAGCGGTCGTGGCGGCGCGGCAGAGGATCGTCGAGGGAGCGGTCGGCATGGTCGAGACGGCGCTCGAGATGCTCGCCGCGAAGAAGGTCGTCGAGCTCGACGACGAGCGGCGGGCGGCGATGGTCAGCAACCTGCTGGTCGTCCTCTGCAGCGACCGCCACACGCAGCCGGTCGTCAACACGGGGTCCCTCTATCACTGATGGCCGAGCGGAAGGCATTCCTGGTCCGCCTCGATCCGAAGCTTCACGAGGCGCTGCAGCGTTGGGCGGACGACGAGCTGCGGAGCCTCAACGCTCAGGTCGAGTTTCTTCTCCGGCGGGCCCTCACCGATGCGGGGCGCCTGCCGGAGAAGAAGGGGAGGCGCTGAGGGTTCAAAGTGGCAGAGGATCCTTTCCCACTGTGGCAGAGGATCTTTTCCTCTGCTGGAGTACCCGAGCGGTGCGTTCTCCCCACGGAGACGGAGGATGAATCCTCCGCCACTGCGGCAGAGGATCTTTTCCCACTGTGGCAGAGGATCTTTTCCTCTGCCGGGGGTGCAACCTGAGCCGTGCGTTCTCCCCACGGAGACGGAGGATGAATCCTCCGCCACTACCCCCAGAGGCGCGAGAGGTCGATCGAGACGGCGTCGAACGGCACGGCCGAGACGCTCGCCGAGGCCTGGCCGCTCTCGACGAGGCGCCACTCGATTCCCTGCCGGACATGCACCTCGAGTCGGCGGCCGGGGAGATCGACGATCCAGAGATGGCCCACTTCGGCCAGCGCGTAACGCGGCATCTTCTGAAGCCGGTCGAATCGCTCGGTGGAGGGCGAGAGGACCTCGCAAACCCAGTCAGGGACCATCTCCATCGCAGGCGCGTCCGGAATCGAAGGCAGCCGTTCGCGCCTCCAGCCAGCGAGGTCGGGAACGACCACGTCGCCGCCCAGGTGAAGCTCCGGCTCGTCGAGAATCCACCATCCACCCGGTCCGCTGCGCCCTCGATCGAACGCGTCGTGAAGGTCCGCTCCGAGCGCCGAGATGACGAGCGAATGGCGGAGCGCCGGGCGAGGCGACAGATAGAGATCGCCTCCGAGCATCTCGGCGATCCGATCCTCCGGGGCGTCGATCAGGTCGTCGTACGTGGCTCCCGTTCTGGCCTTCTCCGTCATCGTCCGAGGCTACCTCGGAATGAGCAAAAAGCCGAGGGAAACAGCCGCCTCAGGCCACCGGGATCGCCCGAGATCTACCCGTGGGAGAGGAGGTTATTCGGGCGGCCAACCCATCGCGCGATCTGTCTGGCGGCGCGGGTCAAACTCGGGGCCATGCCGAAAAGTGGCGCCATCCCATGCGTTTGCCGTAAGCTTCGGAACGCAGCTCCAGAAACGAGTGTGACGATGGGCACCCTCGTGTCATGGGGCATTCACGGTATAAGACCCCGAACAATCACATCCTGAGGTGCTTAGGATCATGCGTGGTGTTGCCGTAGCTCGCAAGTCCGATCCGATCGCGATCCCGACGATCTCAAGCCGGCATGCGCCCCGGAATATCCAGTCTTCGAAGCGGAACCTTGAGCCGAAATCCGTTGATCTCGAGAAAGTTGGAGGAAGTTCATGAGAAGAGCAACAGCAGACGGTGGAATTCACGAAGGGATGGGGCGCTGGCTGGCGATCGCGGTCGTCATCGCGGCATGCGCCCTGCCGGTCGAGGCGATCGATCTCTCGACGGACCGTTACACGCTCAAGCTGGACACCGCACTCTCATGGGGTGGAAGGTATCGCGTGGAGGATCCGGATCAGAGGCTGATCGGGCTGCCGAGCGGTGGCCAGGCGTTCTCGGTCAACGGTGACGACGGCAACCTGAACTTCGGCACGGGAATGGTGAGCAGCGCGTTCCGCGCGACCGTCGACCTCGATTTCTCGTACCGGAATTTCGGCGCCTTCGTGCGCGGGACCGGCTTTTACGAT
This sequence comes from Thermoanaerobaculia bacterium, assembly GCA_046261635.1. GTDB lineage: Bacteria > Acidobacteriota > Thermoanaerobaculia > Gp7-AA8 > Gp7-AA8 > JBHEPS01. Next base: position 12,526 of record JBHEOL010000199.1, read on the forward strand.
TACATCATCGAGGAAAGCGGGACGGACCGGACACCGCTCCGCCCCGATGCCCTGGACTGGGTCGGCACCCGGGCCGAGCTCCTCGACGCGTTCGTCTGGGCGAGATTCGGAAGCGGCCAGGTCCGGCTTGGACGGCAGGTTCTGAACTGGGGCGAGAGCACCTTCACCCAGGGCGGACTGAACTCGATCAACCCGGTCGACGTCGGGATGCTCCGGATCCCTGGGACCGAGCTGCGCGAGGCGTTCCGGCCGAGCGGCTATCTCACGGGCTCTTTCGACCTCAGCGACCAGCTCTCGATGGAAGCTTTCTACCAGTACGACTGGGAGAGGACGATCATCGATCCAGCAGGCACCTACTTCTCGACCGCGGATTTCGCAGGGTTGGGAGGGGAGTACGTCTTCCTCGGGTTCGGCTCTTCCAGTGACATCACCAATCCGTTCTTCGCCGCGCCCGGACTCGGCCGGCCGTTCCTGGGAGTCCCGAGAGCGGACGAGGATCGCAGGCCGAGCGACGACGGCCAGTACGGGGTCGCGGTGCGCTGGTTCGCCCCGCAGCTCGGGGGAACCGAGCTCGGCTTCTACTACATGAACTATCACAGCCGGCTGCCGGTGGTGAACGCCCTGACGGGGACCGTGCAGGGAGCGATGGGCGCGGCGGCTGCAGGACAGGCGGCGGCGCTTCGCGTTTACGGGCAGTTCGGCGTCCCGCCGGGGACCAGCCCGCAGGTCGACATGCTTGCCCAGGCAGCGGGAACCGCGGCCGGAACCGACGCGTACGCGTCGACCGCCCGCTATTTCTTCGAATACCCGGAGGACATCACGATGTTCGGCATCGGCTGGAATGCTCAGCTCGGTACGACGGGCATCGCGTTCCAGGGTGAGATCTCGCACCAGCAGGACAAGCCGTTCCTGGTCGACGACGTGGAACTGCTGCTGGCGGCGCTCTCGCCGATCTCGCCCGCCCTCGCGGCGACCCAGCAGGTCGTCCCGGGCGGGGCGGGGTTCTCGACCGAGATCCCGGGGTATCGACGCCTCGATGCGACGCAGTTCCAGTTCACGCTGACCAAGGTGCTGGGACCGATGTTCGGAGCCGACCAGGGAGTCATCCTGATCGAGCCGGCTGTAACCCATATCGGGGGTATGCCGTCCAAGGATGTGTTGAGGTTCGAAGGTCCGGGGACGTACACGAGCGGCAATCCGATTCACGCGGGTCCCGGTGGGGCGCACGCAGGGAAGGCATTCGAGCCGGCCGAGGCGTTCGCCGATCCGACTTCGTGGGGTTATCAGCTCGCGGGCCGGCTGGACTACAACAATGCGATCGGTCCGATCAACCTCGCACCGCGTTTCGCATGGCAGCATGACGTGGATGGGGTCACGCCCGGACCGGGCGGCAACTTCATCGAGGGTCGTCACGCTCTCACGGGCGGCGTGGCTGCCGGTTATCTGAACAGCTGGGAGTTCGATCTCAGCTACACGAGCTACGGCGGCGCCGGCCGCTACAATCTCATCAACGACCGTGACTTTGTCGCGGCAGTCGTCAAGTACTCATATTAGGGAGAGGCCCCATGCAAGGAAAATCGATGATTCGTCTGGCCTGCGCGACGGCCATCACCATTGGGATGTCCGCAACGCTGTGGGCAGGAGCAACGCCGCAGGAAGCCGCGCGGCTCGGTAAGGACCTGACACCGATGGGTGCCGAAGCGGCGGGGAATGCTGCGGGAACGATCCCGGCCTGGGACGGTGGCATCAAGACCCCACCGGCGGGCTACAAGGCTGGACAGCACTACGTCGATCCGTATGCCGCCGACAGACCGCTGTTTACCATCACGGCCGCCAACATGAGCCGATACGCCGCCAATCTGACGCCGGGACAGCAGGCGCTGCTCAAGGCCTACCCCGACACCTACAAGCTGAACGTCTATCCGACGCGGAGGAGCGCATCCCATCCGCAGCGGATTTACGACAAGACACGTGAGCACGCCACGACCGCACGCACGGTGGAAAACGGCTACGGCGTGACCGGCTCGATCAACGGAATCCCGTTTCCCATTCCGAAGACCGGCGTCGAGGTGATCTGGAATCACCTGCTGCGCTACCGCGGTGATAGCGCTGCCCGCACCGTCGCACAGGCGGCCCCGACCCGTCAGGGCGCCTACTCGCTCGTCCAGTTCAAGGACGAGTTCTACATGCTCTACAGCATGCCGGGCAGGACCGAGGCGGACCTCGGCAACAGGATTCTCTTCTTCAAGCAGGAAGTGCTCGCTCCCGCGCGACTCGCCGGAGGCGTGCTGCTCGTCCACGAGACGCTCAACCAGGTCAAGGAGCACCGGAATGCGTGGGTCTACAACCCCGGTCAGCGCCGCGTGCGCCGCGCCCCGAATGTCGCCTACGACAACCCCGGAACCGCGTCCGACTCGATGCGCACTTCCGATCAACTCGACATGTTCAACGGCGGAGTCGATCGCTACAACTGGAACCTGGTCGGCAAGAAAGAGATTTACGTTCCCTACAACTCCTACAAGTTGCAGGATCCCTCGGTCAAATTCAGCGACATCCTGAAGCCGCTCCACATCAATCAGGATCTGGCGCGCTACGAGCTCCACCGCGTGTGGGTCGTCGATGCCACGCTCAAGGACGGCGAGCGTCACATCTACAAGCGCCGCACGTTCTACGTCGACGAGGACAGCTGGCAGATTCTCGTGGTCGATCAGTATGACAACCGCGACCAGCTGTGGCGCGTTTCCGAGGCGCACGCGATGAACTTCTACGACGTACCGACCATCTGGACCGCCCTCGAGACCCACACCGACCTGCAGGCCGGCCGCTATCTCGCGATCGGGATGTACAGCGAGTATCCGGTGCCGCAGTTCAACGTGAAGCGGAGCCCCGAGGACTACACGCCCACGGCGCTGCGCCGTGAAGGCGTCCGCTAGCTGCACATCAGAGGGACGGCGGCCTTCGCCGTCCCTCATCTTCCTCGGCCGCGACGGATGAGGACCTGGCTGATGCGACTCGAAGTGGCCGCGCTTGCGGCGATCCTCTGGTGCTTCTTCGGCGCGACCGCACTCGCGCAGCCCGACGCCGACGCCGAATGGTCGGTTCCCGCTCCTCTGGCCTGGCGCTCGCTCCTGCTCGATGCAGCCAGGGCGGGTGATGCCGTGGTCGCGGTCGGCGAGCGGGGTCACATCCTCATCTCCGAGGACCGTGGCGAGACCTGGACTCAGGCCCGCGTTCCCACGCGCGCGACCCTCACCGGTGTCTGGTTCCACGACCGCAACCGCGGCTGGGCCGTAGGGCACGACGCGGTCATCCTCCGCACGACCGATGGCGGCGCGACCTGGACCCGCATCCAGTGGGAGCCCGACGACGAAGTCCCGTTCCTCGACGTCTGGTTCTCCGACGCCGAAAACGGAATCGCCATCGGCGCCTACGGGCTGTTCTACGTCACCAGCGACGGGGGGCAGACCTGGACCGAGGAGCGGGTGATCGAAGACGACTTTCACTTCAATCAGATTGCGGTCTCCGACGCCGGACGCCTCTACATCGCGGCCGAAGCCGGCAACGCCTACCGGTCCGACGACGGCGGAGTGAGCTGGACCCTGCTCGATCCCGGATACCCCGGATCGCTGTTCGGCGTGCTTCCGCTCGAAGGGGACGAGGTTCTTCTCTTCGGTCTCCGAGGGCATCTGTTCCGTTCCGAAGATGCGGGCGAAACGTGGACCGCGCTCGAGACCGGCACGACGGCGATGCTCAACAGCGGAGCGCGCCTCGATGATGGCCGAATCGTGATCGTCGGGCTCGGCGGCGTGGTCCTGACCTCCGGCGACGGAGGGCGCAGTTTCGAGCTCCACGGGCAGGCGAACAGGGCCGGAATCCAGCGGGTGGTTCCTCTGGGCGAGGGGCGGGTGATCCTCGCGGGCGAGTTCGGAGTCCGGAGCCTTGCGGCGAGCGAGCTCGAGAGCTCGGAGGGGCGCTGAGATGATCACGCGGCTGGAAAACCTCATCTTCAACAACCGGCGGATCGTGCTCGTGCTGTTCGTCCTGGTGACGGGCTTCATGGCCTTCCAGGCGACGAACCTCCGGATCGATGCTGGTTTTGCGAAACTGCTCCCTCTCGAGCACGAGTACATGAAGACGTACATGAAGCACCGGGAGGCTTTCGGAGGAGCGAACCGCGTCGTGATCGCCGTCCAGGCGCCTGAGGGGCAGGACATCTTCACGCCGCGCTTCTTCCAGGTTCTCGAGGAGATCACCGACGAAGTGTTCTTTCTCCCCGGGGTCGACCGGACGCGTGTGATGTCGCTGTACACGCCGAACGTCCGATTCACCGAGGTGGTCGAGGAGGGGATCTCCGGGGGGAACGTGATCCCGGACGACTTCGAGCCGAACGAGGCGGGATTCTCGCAGGTGCGGTCGAACCTGCTGAACTCGGGGTATGTGGGGCGGCTCGTCGCGAACGATTTCACCGCTGCCGTGGTGGTCGCAGAGCTGCTGGAGATCGATCCGAATACGGGCGAGCGCCTCGACTACGTCCAGGTGGCGAACCAGCTCGAGGCGATCCGCGCGAGGTACAGCTCCAATGAGGTCGGCGTCGACTTCGACTACCACATCATCGGCTTCGCCAAGGTCATCGGTGACATCGCGGCGGGAGCCGCGCGCGGCGTCCTGTTCTTCCTGATTGCCTTCCTCATCACGGGGATCTTCGTCTACATCTATTCGCAGAGCATCAAGCTGACGCTGATCGTTCTTTCGTGCTCGCTCGTCGCGGTGATCTGGCAGCTCGGGCTGCTCGTTCTGCTCGGATACGGGATCGATCCGATGTCGATTCTCGTGCCGTTCCTGATCTTCGCGATCGGCGTGAGCCACGGTGTGCAGATGGTCAGCGCGTACGGCTCGGAGGTGTACGACGGGGCCGACAGCCTGACGGCGGCGCGGAAGACGTTCCGGCGTCTTCTCGTCCCGGGCGGCATTGCCCTGCTCAGCGACACGATCGGATTCATCACGATCCTGCTGATCGAGATCGAGATGATCCAGGAAATGGCGATCACGGCGAGCCTCGGCGTGGCCGTCATCATCCTGACCAACCTGGTTCTCGTGCCGGTCCTGGCCTCGTACACTCATTTCGACCAGATCTATCGGATGAGGCTCGAGCGGCGGCATGCTCACATGGATCCCGTCTGGAACTTCCTCGCCCGCGTCGCCGAGCGTCGGAATGCCACGATCATCGTCGCCGTCGCGCTCGTGCTGTTCGTCGCGGGCACCTGGAAAGCGATGCAGGTCGAGATCGGAGATCTCCACAGCGGGGTCCCCGAACTGAGAGGTGAATCGCGCTACAACATCGACACCGAGGTCATTACGGAGAAATTCAATATCGGTGTCGACGTGATCACCGCGATCGTCGAATCGGAGCCTCAGGGGTGCACCGATTACGACATCATGACCACGATCGACCGCTTCGAGTGGCACATGCGCAACGTTCCGGGCGTGCAGTCGGTGCTCGGCATCGGCGGGGTTGCGAAGATCATCAACGCCGGCTGGAACGAAGGGAGCCTCAAGTGGCGCGTGCTCCCGCGAAATCAATCGACCATGGCCCAGGCCGTGACGTACATCGACACGAGCACGGGTCTTCTCAACGCCGATTGCAGCGTCATGCCGGTCTACATTTACACGGCCGACCACAAGGCGGACACGATCGAGCGCGTCGTGGATGCAGCCAAGGCCTATCAGGCCGAATTCGGCTCGGAGCGCGCCAACTTCAAGCTCGCGACCGGGAACGTAGGCGTCATGGCTGCGACCAACGAAGTCGTTTCCTCGGCGCAGTTCCCCATGCTGCTCTGGGTCTTCGCGGCGATCATCGCGCTCTGCCTCCTGACCTTCCGGTCTCTGCGGGCGACGCTCTGCATCGTCATCCCTCTGGCGCTGGTGTCGATTCTCGCCTATGCACTCATGGCCATCCTCGAGATCGGTCTCAAGGTCTCGACCCTGCCGGTCGTCGCCCTCGGCGTCGGCGTCGGAGTCGACTACGGCATCTACATCTTCAGTCGCCTGCGGGAGATCCGTAAGGAAGGCAAGAGCCTGAGCGAGGCCTATCGCGAGACCCTCAACATCACCGGGAACGGCGTCCTGTTCACCGGCATCACGCTCGCGACAGGGGTCGGCACCTGGATCTTCTCGCCTCTGAAGTTTCAGGCGGACATGGGGATCCTGCTGACCTTCATGTTCCTCGTGAACATGGTCGGCGCGATCGTGCTCCTTCCGGCTCTGGCGTACTGGCTCAAGCCGAAGGCCTGACGGCCCGTTTTCTGTCCACTAGTCGAGGATCGTCCCGGAACCACTCTTGTCGTCTGCGGTACGACCGAGACGGTCGAGCCATCTGCTGGCCGCGCGATGTTCCGGGTCGATGCGAAGCGCGGTCTCCAGCGCGGCACGCGCTTCGCCGCGGGTCGCCTCGCTCCTGGCGAGCGCGATTCCCAGCGCGGACCAATGACCGGCATCGTGCGGGCTGAGCTCGACGCTCCGGCGGAAGAGGGAAGCTGCTCTCTCGAAGCGCTCCTGGCGGTGATGCGCCGAGCCGCCCGTCGAGAGGCGGAGCGCAACCCGCGCCGCGCGGGCGATGAGAATGGGATCTGCGGACCCGAGCTCGAGGGCGGCCTCGTAGGCCGCGAGGGACGCTTCGAGCCTTCCCTGGCGCTGGTGGACGAGCCCGAGCACCGTGTGCGCCCTCTCGTTGGAGGGGTCGTGCTCGAGCGAGGCCCGAACCAGCGATTCGGCCGCCGGCAGACTGAGAGACCCCCCCTCGGCCAGCAATCCCGCGAGCTCGGCGAAGATCTCGCCGGACGTCACAGGACGAGAATGCGAGCTGCTTGCGACCGTGCGCTGCGGCTCGAGGGTGAGCATCGGGTAGATCTTCCGATGCGCGTATGCGAAGAGGTCTGACTCGAACTCGTGCAGCGTCATCTCGAAAGCGCGCTCGAAGGCCTCGACCGGATCCGTGCGCTTCCGCAGGAGCTCGAGATAGAGCGGAAGCCGTTCCGCGCGCGACGGGTTGCCGACGAGGAGATAGTGGACCATCAGCCGCGTCTGCGCGTAGACGAGCCGGGAGCGCGGGCCGCTCAAAAAGTCCTCGGACCGGGCGCTCATGTCGAGGATCTCGGCGACCGGAATCCGCTTCGTCCTCAGCATCTGGAGATCGGATCGCTCCACGCGTCCCGCGCGTGCGCGCCGGCCGTCGAGCTGGAACGTCTCGAACATGCCGGCAAGCCCCTCGTTGACCCAGAGAGGGACGAAGCCGAGAGAGCCATGAACGAGCTTGTGGGTCATCTCGTGGAGGGCGACGCGACGCGACCCCCGCGCTCCGCCGTCGATGATGATGAAATTGCCCGAGGGGCGGGAGAAGTAGATGCCGTCCTTGTCCGACCCCCTCCCGAGGAGCGTATCCCGATAGCTGTCGAAGGATGCCGAGCTCCTGAAAACGAAGATCCGCGTGGGGCGACCGAAAGGACGCTGCGGGAGGATCGAGCTGTCGAGGGCGGCACTCAACTGCTCGAGCTCGCGCACCAGCTCGCGTGTGTGGCGCTCGCCCGCGTTTGAATAGATCGTGAAATCGACGCAGTCGACCCGGAGCCAGGGATCGGAATCGAGACGAACCTCAGCCGCGGCGGGGCTGACGGCGCCCAGTCCGACGAGAAGCGCGAGTACGACTCGCCACCCGATCATGGATCGGACCATTGTCCCAGATTCCGCCGCGGATGGAAGCGAGTTCGACCTTGGGAGTCTTTCCCCCCGTCCGGCAGCCGCCTGCCTCCCGGAAGCATCTGTTTTGGCATCAGCGCGAATAGAGGTATGCGGCGATGTCCCGTGCCTCGTCTTCGGTAAGACCGGCGTCGGGCATCGTCGTCCCGGGCCGGACGGATGCCGGGTCGAGAATGAAGAGCATCAGATTCTCCGGTGTATTCGGCAGCGTGCCGGCAACGGAAGGGCGGCGGCTATACCTGTCGAGAGGAGGACCCACCCACGAATCGGCCTGCTTAATTCCGGGGATCGAGTGGCATGAGGTGCAGCCGTACTTCAGAAGGGCGAGGGGGCCGCGGGCGGGATCTCCGCCGGAGCGGATGAGGGCGGCGCGGCTCGCCCGCCCGCGGTCACAACCGGCCGCGGCCAGGCAGAGAATCGCCGCAGCGATCAGAATGGCGATCCGCTTCATCCCTTCACCTGTATCCCATCCGGCCATACCTGCCATGAAGAAGATCACAGCCACGCCGAGAACGGAAACGGCAGCATTCCCGCTCCGGCTGCGGCCCCGGCGACCCCCCCCGGGGCTCGACGACCTCGCCCCTCCCCGAGGGCCCTCCAACCGGGTTCGGGTATCGTAGCCCCCGGGCCGGGGCCGGAGGCGCCCGGAGTAAAGAGGCAACTTGATCGTCCATCTCATCGACGGAACCTACGAGCTGTTCAGGCATTTCTACGGGCTTCGCCGCTTCAACAAGGGGGTCGATAAGCCTCTCGGCGCGGTTCTCGGGGTGGTGAGGAGCGTGGTTCAGATGATCGAGGGCGACGCGACCCATCTCGGGGTCGCCACGGACCACGTGATCGAGTCGTTCCGCAACGGGCTGTGGCCGGGGTACAAGACGGGGGAGGGAATCGAGCCGGCTCTTCTCGCGCAGTTTCATCCCCTGGAGGAAGCTCTCGCGGCGATGGGCATCGCCGTCTGGCCGATGACCGAGCTCGAGGCCGACGATGCTCTCGCTTCGGCGGCGGCCCTGGCGGCGGCCGACCCACGTGTCGAGAAGGTGTGCATCTGGACCCCCGACAAGGACCTCGCGCAATGCGTCGTCGGAGATCGGACGGTGCAGGTCGACCGGCGAGGGAACAGCGTTCGGGACGCTGCAGGGGTGCGCAAGAAGTTCGGCGTCGATCCGCGAGGGATTCCAGACTGGCTCGCGCTCGTGGGCGACGCGGCCGATGGCTACCCGGGCATACCCGGCATCGGAGCCGTGACGGCGGCGCGCCTGGTGAACCGGCACGGAGCCATCGAGGAGTTTCCCTCCGAGGTCCTCGGAGAGCAGCGGGAGCTGGCGCTCCTGTTCAAGGACCTCGCGACGCTCAGGAGCGACGCCCCTCTGTTCAAACGAATCGAGGAGCTGGAGTGGCGCGGGCCGGGGCCGGAGTTCGAGTCGTGGGCCGGCCGTCTCGGCGATCCGCGCCTGCTCGATCGGGTTGGGGGTCTGGCCCCGAAATGACCGTGCCCCCGGGGGGCTGTCGCTCCTCAGGGCAGGCGCTACGCTCGGGATGACCCTTGTTATGATCGCGCTCCAATGACGATTCTCCTCGTGCAATTCGCCGTGCTGGCGACGATCATTCTTCTGGCGGGCATCCAGGTGTCCCACTACGGCGATGCGATCGCCGAGAAGTCGGGGCTGGGGAGGACGTGGATCGGGGTCGTGCTGCTCGCATCCGTGACTTCGGTTCCCGAGCTGGCGACGGGCATCAGCGCGGTCACGACGATCGGCGCTCCCGACATCGCTGCGGGAGACGTACTCGGCAGCTGCATGTTCAACCTCCTGATCATCGCGCTGATGGATTTTGCAGGAGGACGGCAGCCGATCTCCACCCGTGCGCACCCGGGCCAAGTCGTCGCGGCCGGGTTCGGCGCGCTGCTGCTCTCGATCGTGGCGCTCTCCATGCTCAGCGCCGCCTGGCTTCCATCCCTCGGATGGGTGAGCCTGAGCACGCCGCTCATCCTGGTCGTCTACGTCCTCGCGATGAAGACGGTCTTCCAGTACGAGAGGACGCGAATCGCGGCCGATCCCCTGGAGGTCACCGACGAGTATCCGGGTCTCACGCTCCGCAAGGCCATCGGACGGTTCGCCCTGTTCGCCGTGGTGATCGTCATCGCCGCGTCGTTTCTTCCACACGTCGGCGCCGGAATCGCCAGAGAGTCCGGTCTCGGCCAGACGTTCGTCGGCAACCTCCTGATCGCCTTCTCGACCTCGTTGCCGGAGATCGTCGTCACGCTCGCGGCGGTCCGGATGGGGGCCATCGACCTCGCCTACGGCAACGTTCTCGGCAGCAACCTGTTCAATATCGCCATTCTCGGCATCGACGACCTGTTCCTGAGGCAGGGGCCGCTGTTCCAGCTGATCTCACCGGCGCACGGCGTCGCCGCGCTCACGGCCATCGCGATGACTGCGATCGTGATCGTCTCGCTCACGATCCGGTCCGAACGCCGCTACTTCCTCGTCGCGTGGGAGTCGATCGTGCTCGTCGCGCTCTATCTCACGGGCGCCGTTCTGCTCTACGTCATGCGCGGCGCGGTGGCCGCTCCGCTGTGACGCTGGCTCGTCGTAATTTCCGTCTCACGCCGAACCAGAAGACGAGGTAGTA